>JAPKBW010000001.1 GCA_028823235.1 Longimicrobiales bacterium
GTGGAAAAGAAAGTGGCGCCGCTCCCTCGGGGGCGGCGCCACTCTTCTTTGGAGCTCAGACCGATCGCGACCTCAGGTCGCAGTCTGCAAGGATCTCACCGGGACGCATTGGCCACACAGTCGTGAAAGGGTCAATCGTAGCCGGCATCATGAGTGAGAGGCCAAAGAGGTAAAGACCGCAACCCAGCCACGGTGAGATGTCGTCAGGGTTCATCGACCTGCTCAGCAGCAGAAGGTCTGCGGTTGGCTAGACGCTCCCTAGATATGGAGCGAACAACCGGAGCAAGAGCCTTTCGACCCGCGCCGCGTGTGTTGCATGTAGATACTAAAGCTCCCCGGCCGGATGTCGGTCCCGGTCCTGGAACCTGCGAACTGAGTCAGGCTGAACAACCCGCTCGAGCTGCTCGCGTCGTGCGCATAGTCGACTCAGCGCAAAGAGAATACCGGCGTGATCGAGTCACGGAACGGGCCGGCGTCGATGACCCTGCTGCGGGACAGCCCAATTTGGACGCCGTACGCACTACTCTGCCCGGAGCAGCTTGGAAATTGTTGATGCTCCGTCCCAAACGGCACGCCATTGAACAACTGGGCCTCCGCTCGCCGGCACTTGTGGCGACACCGCAACACGGATGTGGCGCATCGCGCCCACACGATGCTAGTGGTCGGGTTCCGGAAGAGGAAATGTAAAAACAGGCCGGATACCGTGCTTATCCATCAGGAGCTCCTCGACCGCAACGACCAAGGGGAGCCTTGATCCGAGACGTACAACCAGCTCTCCCGGCTCGTACATCGAGTGGGTCGCCGGTCCCTCATCAATCGTCGCGCGCATCAGGAGGACCGTTGCGGCCCTGAGACAGACACTCCGATCGCTCCCTTCATCTTCGAGATAGCTCAGGGCCGACTCAATTGCCGCACTGGCTGCGTTTCGACCTCCGCTTCCCCCGGACATGCCCCAGACGATGCTGCCGATTACCGTGAGCAGGGCGCCCAGAATGACGAACGGCGCGATGAACACGAAGCCAGGGACATTGTTCGCCAGCCTAAGGGTTATGGCTGCGGCCACCACGGCAAGCATGGCGGCGAGACAGCCGACCTGACCAGTCGGCGCCGGCAAGTGCGTATCACGGAGATCATCCCTGGCCTCCCTGACCTGCGCCCGATCCTCTTCGTTCAGGTACTCGGAGGGGGTGGCCGATGCGATCGCCTCAGAGAGGTCGCTCATCGGCCAAGCCGAATATTGCCCTTCCACCAGTTCGCTTCCGCCGGGCTGGCCGGTCCCATTCTCCCGACGACCGACGAGAAGAGGGCAGCCGGGTCATAGACCGTCCCGGACCTGATGACCACATGCGCGTTTCGAGTGTCCGTGATCGTCTCGAGCGGATTGCCACGAACGACAAGAAGGTCTGCATACTTCCCGGCCTCGATCGTCCCCAGCCTCTCATCCACTCCCATGGCTCTCGCCGCATTCGCGGTCCCAGCCCGAAGTGCGACGGCATTCGGGATTCCGGCGAGCACCATCGCGTGAAGCTCCCGGTGGGATCCGAACCCACTGAAGAACTCTCCCCAGCTTGGGTGGTCGGTGCCGAGCGTGAGTTGATCTCCACCGACGGTGTCATAGAAAGCTTTTACGGTTTTTCGCTTCACATAGTAAATACGCTCGAACTGATCGAGCGGCTCTCGGGGCAAACGCTCTTCGACCACCTGGCGAGCGAAGGGTGACAGAAAACCCATCTCATCTGCCCAGTAATCGTAGACGACCGGATCACGGTCTGCGAAGTAGCCGTAGGCAGTAAGAGTTGCATCGAAGAACGCACCCTGGCCCACGAAGAGTCGCGACTGCTGAGCGATTTGACCGGCCGTCGCTGGATCCGTGAGGTCCAAGGATTCCAGAGACGCATAAGCGGACTGGCTCCCCGGTAGCGCATCACCACCGAGGAAGTGCTCGATGCGATCAATACCCATGAGGATGGCATCGCGAGGGTTCACGCTGTTCCGAAACCCGGAGTCGAGATGTCCAGTGACAGTGAGGCCATGCTCATGAGCAACGTCAATCACGACGCGGAGCTGCTCGGGCCGGATGCCCTTAGCTTTAAAGCCGCGAGCCCCACTCAGGGCCCATTGCGCCGCTTCCGCGCGAATCGAGTCCGGAGTCATGGCCTCATGGCTCCACCCGGGTCGCGCCGTGCCCCAATACGGCCCAGAACTATAAATCCTAGGGCCAGGAATTTCTCCGGATGCGATCCGTTCTCTTCCGCGGCGCGCCTCCACCGGGTCGATCTCCCCCGCCGGAAAGGTAGATGTCACCCCGTTGGCTAGGAAAAGGACTGGATTCACCGTGTACTCATCGACTCTCCCTTCTCCGAACAGGTCGATGGCGTAGTGGGCGTGGAGGTCGAAGAGCCCGGGCATGATGAAATGGTCATCATCGAGGAGAACTGCCTCTGCACCACTCCCGAGCGGGTCGGTCGGGGCGATCTGCAGAATCGTGCCGTTCCGAACCAGGATACCTGGGTTCGGCCTTGCCCCGTCGCTCGTACCGTCCCAGAGTTGCCCCCCCAGAACCACGAGATCGTCAGCCTCCGGAGTAATCTGGGCCACAGCAATCGACGACGACCAGAAGAGCAGGACAGTCGGACCCATCGCGATCATCGCGAAACGCCCTGTTGCGAGTCGGCACCATGCGCTCAACCTTTTTTCCGACAGTCTTTCATTCATGGGATCCAACTTCCGGGCACCCGATCGTCGGAGCAAGCTGATGCCTTACTACGATTACCACTGTGACGCGAACGACAAGACGATTGAGGTCCGGCACGGAATGAACGAGCAGTTAGAGACTTGGGGCGAAGTCGTGGCTCGTGCCGGAGAAGACGCTGCAGACACTCCGGTTAGCGCTTCGGTGGAGCGCCTCATGAGCGCTCCTGTGCCGCTGACCGGAAGCGGCCGCAAGGTCGGGTTCGGGGGATGCGGATCGAGCTGTGTCTGCGTTCCGCAGAACTAAATTGCGTCTGAGCCGGAGCCAACTCTGAGCCGGACCCACTTCGAGGCCATTGTGCTTGGCGGCGGCCCTGCGGGTTGCGCCGCGGCCGCGCTCCTCGCGAAACGAAGCCACAAAGTGGCGCTGGTTCGTCCACACGCCCCCCCCGCGGCCGCCCTCGTCGAGTCGATTCCTCCGTCGGCGAAGCGCATTCTCGATGAGCTCGGCTTTCTTGATCCGGTCGAGCAGGCTGGATTTCAGCCGAACCGAGGAAACTCTGTATGGTGGGCCGGTGAGCCAGTCCGCCGAGAGCAGTTCGGTGATGGTGAGACCGGCTGGCACATCGACCGAGCAGGCCTTGAGACGGTGCTGGCCGGCTGCGCGGCAGCCGCAGGCGTTCAGGTATTCGACGGGTATGCCGCGCGTAGCGCAATCCAGTCAGACAGCTTGTGGACGATCCAGTGTGACACGCACGCAGGCGGAGCGATGGAGCTGACCACAGACTGGCTAATAGACGCCACCGGCCGAAAAGGTGTGATCGCCCGTTCGGAGGAACGCATACCGGATCGAAGCACCACCACGCTCGCTCTCGTTCGCCGCTTCCATCGCTCTGAGGGATGGCCCGAGTCTGACGATGGGCATACGTACGTTGAGAGCTACGATGAGGGGTGGGCTTGGTCGCTTCCGGTCTCCGACACGGTCCGCTGCTTCACCGCGATGATCGACCAGCGTGAGGTGTCACTGGAGGGTAGGGATGTCGGAGAGATGCTCGACGCAGAGCTGCGTAAGACACAGTTCGTCGGGCCCGTACGGGACTCCGCTGAGGCCGTGGGCGATGCCTGGGCCTGCCCTGCGTCCCTGTACTCGGCCACTACGTTCGGCCGACCAGGGCTGCTCCTGACAGGAGATGCCGGATCGTTCATCGATCCGCTGTCTTCCTTCGGCGTGAAAAAAGCACTCTCGTCCGGCTGGCTCGCTGGGATCACAGCCCACTCTGCTCTTGTCGATCCAGCGATCGTGGACGACGCCATCGACTTCTTTGATCGCCGTGAACGAACGGTGTACCGAAGCTTTCGAAAGGTGTCCGCACCATTCTTTAGCGCGGCCGCGGCAAAGTACGGAACGGCTTATTGGGAAAAGCGGGCCCAGGCGGCCATCGAAGCCGCCGGGGGAGAGACGCGCTCCGCTGCTGAGGTGCACGATCGACTCACCGAGGAAGTGCCCGAACATGAGGTGCGCGCGGCCTTCGAAATCCTGCGGGCGCAGGATCGCCTAGCCCCGGCAGAGGGCCCGACGGTTCGGTATTTCGAACGAGCAGGAATCGAGGGCTACCGCATCGTCCGTTTGCGCCATGTGGGGAGCGACCGGATTCCCGAAGGACTCCGATTCGTACGCGGCGTTGACTTCATCACCCTGATCCCGATCGCCCAGCGCCATCCGGACGTCCCTGACGGATGGGCTGCGTATAACAGCGCCGCCCCACCGGTCACGCTGCCCGACTACCTCACGGCACTCTCGACTGCGTTCGCGGCCGGCTTTCTCGTGCACTCCGAGGACTGACCTTTAGGCGTAAGGTCTCCCTTCAACACTGGCGAAGCGGCGCCCACATCGGCAGGATGTCACGATCTGGTCTTCTCGAACCCGCTTGGAGCCGATGGTGTCTTCCACGCGTTTCTCACTCTCGATCGCAGGGACAGCAGCACTGGGTGTTCTACTCGCCTGGAGCCCATCCCCAAAAAACACCGTCTCTCATCCATCGATGCTGGCCGAAGATGGGTTTGCCATCGAGAACCAGAAGGTTATCGACCGTTGTTCTCGATGCCATGAAGTGGATGACGAAGGCAGGATGTCCCGGATCTCCTACCTGAGAAAAAGTCCGGAGGGCTGGCAGACCTCGATCCGCCGGATGGTCGCTCTGCATGGGGCCCGACTCAATCAGGAAGATGCCCGCGACATCGCCCGGTATCTCGCGAACGAGCAGGGCCTCGCGCCAGAGGAAATGAACCCGGGTCGCTTCGAGGTTGAGCGCCGGTCGGGAGACTATGACTGGGATGGAGACTCGGACGTCGAGTACACCTGTATCCAGTGCCATTCGATGGGTCGGGTGATAACGCAACGGCGTGCCGCCGACGAATGGGGATACCTGCTCGATACGCACCGTTCGCTCTATCCGCTCGTTGATTTCCAAGCGTTTCGCTACAGCGGGCCCGCTTCCGAGCAGGACGATCCACGACATCCAATGGACCGGGCGATCTCCCACCTGTCCGAGAGCTTCCCATTGGAAACGGCAGAGTGGTCAGCCTGGTCGGCAACGAAGCGATCCCCACGGCTCGCTGGGACTTGGGCATTATCCGGGTACGAAGTTGGAAAAGGCCCAATTCACGGCACAGTCACGATCACGGCTGACCCGAACGACTCCGACGCCTTCACGACATCTACTAACTACTTGTATCCGGAGAGCGGACAGAGTGTCGAACGGACGGGGCAATCGCTCGTTTACACCGGGTATCAGTGGCGCGGTCGTTCGAATCCTGGAGCCGACAATGAGCTCAGGGAGGTCATGTTCGTCGAGCGCGACCAGCAAGAAATATCAGGGCGCTGGTTCTCGGGCAATTATGACGAGATGGGCCCCGACGTCACACTGCGCCGGGCTGGGACAGCGGCAATAGTTACAGGCGTCTATCCCATGGCGCTCCGGCAGGGTGGATCCGTGGAAGTGCGCGTCTACGGCGCCAGCCTCATGGCGGGCACCCCATCCGACCTCGACTTTGGCGCCGGGATCTCCGTCGCCTCCGTCAGCGGTCCGAGCAACGGCACCCTCCGGGTTCAGCTCTCCGTCGCTCAGGACGCTGCGATCGGCCGCCGTGATCTCTTCGCATTCGGTGGCCTCGTCGAAAGTGCCGTGATCGTCCACGATGGGGTCGATCGGATTGCTGTCACCCCGGAGACTGGCATGGCCCGGACAGGTGGCGCAGCCTTCCCGAAGGGATATCAGACATTTGAAGCGGTCGGCTTCGACAACGGCCCAGACGGAGAACCGGACACGGACGACGACCTGAACCTTGGGCGCGTTGAAGTCTCTTGGATCGTTGAGGAGTACGCTACCACGTTCGGCGACGATGACATTCAGTTCATCGGGACGATGGGCCAGAACGGAGTCTTCTACCCCGCACTGGACGGGCCCAACCCTGATCGTGTCGGGAACCGCAACAACATCGGTGACGTCTGGGTCGTGGCAACCCATCGCAACGAGAGTGGGGAAGAACGCTCCGCGCGGAGCCACCTCATTGTGACAGTGCCGCTGTATATGCGTTTCGAACCGTGGCGTGAAATCGACACGGAACGTCCACCCGTAGGAGAAGGAGCGGGGCGATGAATCCTCCAGTTGCAACCGGAGCCTCAGATACCACGGGCTCGAGCCCTGTCCTCGCACTTCGCGATTTCCATCCGTTCGAGGCCCACGGTGCTCGATTCCTCTACATGGTGCCCTCCGCAGGCATCTTCCGGATGGACGAGGCCGGATCCGCCATCCTTGATGAGTTGGCAGCCGGGCCCATCGATGTGGATACGCTCGTCGACCGGATGTCTGGGCGCTTCGACGTTGATCGAGTTTTGGGGACGATCGATGAACTCACTGAGATCCGAGCTGTCGGAAATCCCTCCGCCCCTAAGGAGCAGGTGCCTAACGACCTGCCCCCGGCGGATTTCCCACTCAACACGATGGTCCTCAACGTCACCAACAAGTGCAACTTGGCATGCACCTACTGCTACGAGTACGGCGACGACAAGATCGTCGACACGCAGTACGGCAGTCAGCCAAAGTTCATGAGTGAAGACACTGCAGAGGAAAGTGTCGAATTCCTGCTCGCCGAGTCTCAAGGGCAGCCGATAGCGCATCTGACGTTTTTCGGAGGCGAGACGCTTCTGAACTTCCCTCTTCTGCAGAAGACTGTCGCATACGCGCGCCGTCGCGCTGCCGAGGAAAGCAAACGCATCGAGTTCAGTCTCACGACCAACGCGACACTGCTCCGTCCCGAAATCATTCAATGGCTGGCTGACAACCAGATCGGCGTCACAATCTCGATCGATGGCCCGAAGCCGGTGCAGGACGGGCTCCGTGTCTTCCATAACGGAAAGGGCACCTACGACGTCGTCCTGCCCAAGATCAAGGACCTGATCGACAAACATCGGTCTCGCCCGATCGGGGCACGCGTCACGCTCACACAGAAGAACATGAATGTGATTGAAATCTTCCGTCACCTTACAGAAGAAATCGGTTTCTGGGATGTCGGGCTGGCCCCGGTCACGACTCAGGACCAGCGGGACTATGCCATCACGCCCGAGTCGAAAGACGACATGCTCCGCCAATTTGAAGAGCTGGCGAACGAATGGCTCGAGTGTGCGCTCAAGGATGAGCATCATGGTTTCTCGAACGTGAAGGACACGATCGAAGAGATCCACAAAGGTGTTAGCAAGGCGTACGGCTGCGGTGCCGGCCTGGGCCTCATGGGCGTGGCGACGGACGGTGACGTCTCGTTGTGCCATCGCTTCGCCGGATCCCCGGAGCACACCATCGGGACCGTGAAGGACGGGGTCGATCGGAAAAAGCAGGAGAAATTCCTCGTCGATCATCACATCGCATCGAAGACCGATTGCCACACCTGCTGGGCGCGGCCGATCTGTTCAGGGGGCTGCTACCACGAGGCTCACGTTCACTACGGTGAGTCGTCACACGCCAACCTGCACTACTGCACTTGGGTCCGAAGTTGGACTCACACTTGCTTGGAGATCTACGGAGCCCTGGCAGAGAAAAATCCAAAGTTCCTGGAGCGATTTGACGCATGAAACACCTAAAACCGATAAACCAGAAGGCCAATCGAATCGAAGCCTGGGTCGCGCACGAGGTCGCGGTGGCCAAGGGCGACGAGATGGACGTCGTAGGACTGCGAACCCCGCCGCACGAAGAGGGCGGACCGCACTTTCCACTGGGGTGCTCCCTGGTTTTCTCACCCGGATGGGAAGTCGACAGTCAGGGGGGTACGGCCGGACTCTGTCAGCCCGTCGAACGCGACATCTTCGACTGTCACATCTCGTGCTTCTGGCCAGCACACGTGCCGGATCAGCTGAACCACGCCCCCGACTGGACCGGGCAGTGTGCATCGGCGCAGAAGGACTGGCGCAAGCTTGACCTCATCTTCCCCTAGGGACGAATTGACCGGTGTTTCGGCGCCGGACTGGAATCCAACATCCCGATCGGATTAGGCATCACCTGAGTCGAAATCGACATGCGAACGACCCTCATCTTTGCAGCCTTCACGGCCCTCTCTTTCGGAGTCGCGGCGCCTCAGGCGTCGGCTCAGACCGCGACTTGGTATATCTCGACCTATACCGACCAGATGCTGGTATGGGATGAGGAGTCCGAGGAGATCATCGATCGGGTCCAGATGAATCGCATCATCCCGAACGGTGTCCAGCTCAACGAGACCAGCACTCGACTGTACGTCGGCGAGGCGTCCGGTCAGTACATGCAGATCGTCGACATCGCGTCTCGCGAGGTAATCGACGAATTCACCCTTTCGCATGACAACGTCGTTGTCCGAATCGATGAATTCGCTCCGCACCCTTCGGATGAACGCGCGGTACTCTTCGTGAAGAAGTACACGAAGCACAGCGACCGCTATGAGGTCGAGGGACCGTTCATCCTCGAATACGATCTCATCACCCATCAAGTCACCGATACGATTCCGTGGCCGGATGGAGAGGAGAGAGACAACGTCGGATTCCGCTATTCACCGGACGGCGCCACACTCTACTTCTACACGAACGACATCATCGCGGTCGACACCGAATCTTACGAAGAGGTCGATCGCTGGAAGATTTCCCAGCCGCTCGAGCCTGGCCTTGGTCGCCCGAGCTTCGGTACGGAATCCGACACCTATGACGAGCCGGGCGTGGCCACGAGTCTCTTCCGCATGCGGGACCCGGTCCAGAACCGCACCCTCATGGGTATCGCTCAGGTGAGACTGTCCGAGAAGGAGATCGATTTCTTCACGCTCGGGCCGGCGGAGCCGGTAGGTCGCTTCGCACTCGCGCCTGGTGGCGAAAAAGGGTACGCCCTCTATTCGACCGTCGGCCAATACGAATTCTGGGAATTCGACCTTGTGAACCAGCGTGTTTCGCGGCGAGTGCCCTTTGAAGGGAGACCTCGCATGGGCCTCGACGTAAGTGCGGACGGGACGAAGGTCTATGTGCATGTCGCCGGGAACACCATCGACGTGTACGACACTGCGACACTCCAGTTCATGCGGTCGGTCGAGTTCGATGAAGACATGACCCTCGGCAACGTGGCTATCATCCCGGGGCGCTAGCAGCACCCCGCTCCCCTGTGACATTCGTTGACCCACACTTCCGGCGAGCGCTGACCTACGTACGTCCGTACCTGGGTGCTCTCGTGCCGGTCGTTGTGCTGGCGCTGGCGTCGACACTCCTCACGCTGGCCCTTCCCTATTTGTCGAAGGTCCTGATCGACGATGCGATCGGAGGGCAGGACTTTCCGCTTCTCCTGCGCATCTCAGTCCTGTTCTTCGCAATTACACTGCTCTCTTTCGGATTCAACGTCTTTTCAGGCATGCGTTACACGAGGGTCTCGGCCGCCATCCTGTTCGATATGCGGCTCGACCTTTACCGGCACCTTCAAAAGCTCTCTCCCCGTTTCTACGCTCGGACGCCTCTCGGCGACATCGTCTCCCGGATCAACGGAGATATCGGGGAGATCCAGCGCGTCATCACCGAAGCCGCACTGTCCTGGTTCGGACAGGTCGTCGCCTTCGTCGGAACGGTCGCCATGCTCGTGTACCTCGATTGGCAACTTTTCCTAGTAGGCCTGCTCGTCATGCCACCCTCGCTCTTGGCTCTGGTCCGATATCGACGCGGGTTGGAGGATCGTGTTCGTGTCCTGCGGGAACGAAGCGCCAACATCGGGTCGTTCCTCATCGAAACACTTCAGGGAATGCGAACCGTCGTCGGATCGAATGCTCAGCCAAGGGAAATCAATCGCTTCCGGGGACGGAACGACTCGTTCGTGGAAGCCCTCCTCTCCATGCGCCTCTTCACCTACATCTGGGGCGGGCTCCCCGGGCTGATGCTGACCGCGGGGACGAGCGCAGTCTTCGTGTACGGCGGCTATCGCGTCATTAACGGGGCCACCACGCTGGGGACGTTCGTGGCCTTCATGGCCTACCAGTCCCGACTGATGACGCCCGTGCAGGGTCTCATGGGTATCTACACAAACCTCGCCACGGCCCGAGCGTCACTTGTCCGCGTCCACGAGCTGCTAGAGGCCACGCCCGATGTTGCCGAAACGGAAGCATCGACCAGGCTCACCGAGTGTCGGGGATCCCTGACCCTCGAGGAGGTGAGCTATGGTTTCGGCCGCGGGACAGAGGGGCTGGTTGGCGTCAATCTCGAGATCCCTGCTGGACAGATCGTGGCAATCGTCGGTTCCAGCGGCAGCGGGAAGTCGACCCTGGCTGATCTCTTCTCGCGGCAACTCGATCCGAACCAGGGACGGGTGCTCCTCGATGAGGAGGACCTTACGACGCTGGCGCTCGCAGATGTTCGTCGTCACGTCGCCGTGGTCGAGCAAGATCCATTCCTATTCCATGTCTCGGTTGCAGATAACGTCGGGTACGCCCGACCCGACGCGACCCGTGCTGAGGTGACCGAGGCGATCGACGCCGCTGGGCTTGGAAATCTGGTCCGCACGATGCCAGAGGGAGCCGACACAGTGGTCGGAGAACGTGGCCGTCAGTTCTCTGCGGGAGAACGACAGCGTCTCGCAATCGCGCGGGCCTTTCTGTCGAATCCGTCAGTGCTCGTGCTCGACGAAGCGACTGGCGCACTGGATCCGTCCTCCGAAGCCGCAGTGCTCGAGGGATATAGGAGGGTGATGCGTGGCCGGACGACCGTGATCATCACACATCGCCTCGACCTCGCGCGGCAATCCGAGCGAGTCATCGTGCTCAAGGACGGCCAGGTCGTAGAGGACGGACCGCCAGGAGTCCTCGAAGCTGAAGGTCAGGCGTTTCGAGACCTGTTCCTTGATGTGCTGGCGGGATGACGGACGACACCGGACCCGATCGTGCCGTGATTCATGTGGCCGTCATCGACAGCGGAGCTCACACGCCCCATCCACACCTCCCCGAGGTGGCAAACGGCGTCGCCTTCGACCTAGAGGGCCGCGAATCCGACGACTGGGTCGACCGACTTGGCCACGGCACGGCAGCGGCCGCCGCGATCCACGAGAAGGCGCCCACAGCGAGGCTCAATATCGTCAAAGTCTTCGATCGTGAACTCGCGACGACGGTCTCCACGCTCGTGCGGGCAATCGACTGGGCGTCCCAGCGAGAGATCCACCTCATCAATCTGAGTCTAGGGACACCCAACGCCTTCCGTGAAGAGGAGCTCGCCCCTGCGGTGGAGCGGGCAATCGCTCGTGGTTCTATCATCGTTTCTGCGCAGGAGCACGACGGCAGAATCTGGTATCCGGGGTCGATGAAGGGTGTTGTGGGTGTCGTCATGGACCCGGCACAACCCCGTGAGCAGATCGCAGTGACGGAGGTGGGTAGCGGCACCACTCTTCAAGCATCTCCGTTCGCGCGTCCCATCCCAGGCATACCTCCCGAGAGAAACCTCAACGGAATCAGCTTCGCCGTGGCCAACGTTTCGGGTGTACTGGCGGGAATTCTGGCAGAGCGTCCGGACGTGCGATCGGCGAGCGGGGCGATCGGGCTGATCTGACCCGAGGTCAACGACCTCAGTTTGACTCCGAGCTCTCGCGGTCGCACCGTGGCCCGACCCCACACCACTGAGACCGTATGCGACTCCTTGAGATCCGTAAAGACGTGCAGCGACGTGATTTCCTGCGTTGGCTCGCCGCCAGTCCACTACTCGCGTCCGCCGGGGGCCTGGCAGGCCTCGAGCCGATCATCGCGCAGGAGGCCCCGCGCAGAGTCTTCGACGACATCATACAGAGCGCAGGCGAAGCACTTGACGTCTGGGATATGCAGCGGGCGGCCGAAGCCACCGTCCCACACGCCCACTACGGCTACATCATGACTGGTGTGGACGGGGAAGAGACGTACGGGAACAACCGAGCGGCTCTCGAGCGGCTCTACCTCAGAGCCCGTCGACTCATCGACGTGTCGACCCTAGACACGAAGGTGAATCTCTTCGGCCAAGAGTGGCCCACGCCGCTCATGATCGCACCATGCGGCAGTCAGCGAGCCTTCCACCCCGAGGGAGAGCTGGCCGTAGCACGCGCAGCGGCTGCCCGGACGCACCTGCAGACGCTCTCGACAGTGTCGTCTACAGCGGTCGAAGAAGTGAACGAGGCACGGGGCGAGCCCGTTTGGTATCAACTCTACGTGGGTGGGCCCGGGCCTACACACTGGGAGGGTGTCACTGCGCTCGTGAACAGGACCCGGGAAGCGGGCTGCCCCACGATCGTTCTCACCGTGGACCTGATCGGCGGGAGTAACCGCGTCACGCTCGACCGATACAGACGCACCGATGATCGGGACTGCACGAACTGCCACAAGAGCGGAGGACGGGCAGACCCCGTGAAACCGAATCTCCGAGGGCTACCGCAGGGTCCACGAGAGGCGGGGATCGGGCGAGACATGACCTGGGACTTCATTCACCGCCTGCGCGACATCACAGACCAGAAGATCATCGTGAAGGGGCTGGTGACGAGAGAGGACGCCGAAGAGTCCCTGCGCAACGGAATCGACGCGATATGGGTGTCCAACCACGGGGGTCGTGCCGAGGGTGACGGGCGCGCCACGATCGACGCTCTTCCTGAGGTTTCGGATGCCATCTCGGGCAGGATGCCGATCATCGTGGACAGCGGCTTCCGGCGTGGCTCTGACCTCGTGAAAGGCATCGCACGCGGAGCAACCGCAGTGGCTGTTGGGCGGCCCTACCTATGGGGTCTTGGAGCGTTCGGGCAGGAGGGCGTCGAGCGCGTCCTCGAGCTTCTCATGCGAGAAATGGAGATCACGATGCGCGCGATCGGGGCGCCGTCTCTCGAGTCGCTTGGACCTCACTCGATCGGAGTGGACTGATGAGCCTCAGGCTCATCCTCCGAGTCACCGCACGCGCGCCAGCCTTGTCGCTGTTCCTGGGAGGTCTGCTTCCTTCAACCGGAATGGCACAGGCGACGACGGCCGCCGACGGGCGGCTCCTCGAATCGATCGACTACTACACCGGCGTCGCGGGCACCGTAGACGACTCTCGGGCGCAGTTGCTGCTGCTCGAAGTCGCGGCCGATCCGGACGACGTGCTCGCTCAGATGTGGATGGCCCGGGTCTACTCGACCGGCAGGATGGGCTTCGAACGAGACGTCGAGCGAGCGCGAACAATCTCCAGTGAAGTGATCGACGAGATTCGTGACCTGGCCAACGCAGGCGATATCGAAGCCATCTTTCTCATGGGCACGGCGTACGACGAAGCTCTCGGCGTGGCCAGCGACTTCCCGGAGGCGCGGCTCTGGTATGGGCGCGCAGCTGAGCTCGGGCACGTCCTCGCTGCGCACAACGTGGGTAACATGTACAGCGATGGCCGTGGAGTTGAGGTGGACCACGAGGCCGCCGCTAGATGGTGGGTGCGAGCAGCCAGCGCGGGTGACGTGATCCCTGCGCTGCGTTTGGGAGAGGCCTTCGAGGCAGGACGAGGGGTGGAGCAGAGTCTCGACTCGGCCCGTGGCTGGTACGGGAAAGCTGCCGCCGCGGGGAACGCAGCGGCCGCCGAGGCCCTGGCACGTCTGAGGCGCCCTAGCTGGACCGCCTTGGGCATCATCTACATGCCGCCGGCACCCTGATCGCTGATGGATCCAATCCTGCACTGACCATCCGGCTGCCGTAGCGTCGGATAGGAAACACCGAGCTGCTCGAGGTAGGAGTTGTACCGTTCGGAATCGAAGTAGAAGGGCTGCATCTCTTCGCGAAACTCATCCATTATGTCCGCATTCATTTCGATCGCGGGCTGATCGGTCGGACGAATGAAGGGAGAGTATTGCAGGTCTACGGTCTGCACATCGTTGAAGTAGCTCCAGGCAGACTGGACCAGTTCTGGGGTGACCATGAAGTCGAGCACCGTCATCGCCTGCGCCATCGCACCCTGCGTTGCACCCTTGTGAGCGATGGGCGTTGCCATTGCGATCGCGTTCGCCCAGTTGTGACCGGGCAGCCCCGGGATGTTTGATGGGAAGGACAGCGTGGCGGTGGGGACGTTCCAGGAAATGTCTCCGATGTCATCGGCATAGCCGGCGGTGCGCTGGGCCTCCGTCAGCCCGCCTCGGAGTGGTGAGAGCTCGGTCGCGAGTCCGGTCGTCGGACCATCGACCTCTTCCTGTGTGGCCCTCGCGAAGCGCTGATCCCCGTCGGTCCACTCGGGGAGCCCAACCCTTTCGATGTTCGAATACAGCGTCTCAGCGATGACCTTGTTGAAGTGACCGGGCCACGCGGAGCCAATGATCCGCGCGGGCCGCAACGTGGTCCCGGTCATCATGGCCGCGCCCTGAGCAACGGAGTCACCGATGGTGAAGAGGTCGCGGATCTGTGGGTAGTTCTTCTCGCGGAAGTAGAACCAGACCGATGCCTCGGACGGAACAACGTTCGGCTGATCTCCCCCGTCATAGATGACCGAGTGTGAGCGGTGCTGCGTGCGCAGGTGCTCCCTCCGGAAGTTCCAGCCGACCTCCATGAGATTGGCAGCATCGGCTGCGCTGCGCCCTCTCCAGGGAGAGCCACCCGCATGCGCCGCGAACCCTTCGAAGGTGAACATCGCCGAGATGAGCCCGGTGCCCGGCGTCATACCCCAGTTCGTGGAAAGATTTGAGCCGACATGAGCATACAGGACGATGTCCACGTCGGAGAAGATCCCTTCTCGTACGTAGTACGCCTTGGTCCCGACCAACTCTTCTGCGACCCCAGGCCATATCTGGATCGTCCCCGGCAGGTCCTCTCTCTCCATGAGGTCCTTCACGGCGAGCGCCGCCGTAATCTGGACCGCCATGCCGGAGTTGTGCCCCTCCCCGTGCCCAGGCGCCCCGTCGACGAGGGGAAGATGACAAGCCACACCCGGGGTCTGTGATGCCTTCGGGATGTTATCGATGTCCGTGCCCAAGGAGATCTTTGGCTCACCCTCACCCCAGGTTGCGACCCAGGCAGTAGGGATACCCGCTATCCCCTCTTCGACACTGAAGCCATTGTCCTTCAGAAGCTGGACGAGATAGCGCGAGGTCTCGAACTCCTGGAACCCCAGTTCTCCGTAACTGAATATCTGGTCCACCATGTTGGCGGTGAACTGCTCCTGCCCCTGGATGTACGCGACCAACTGCGACTTCCAGTTATCGAGACGTGCGTCCTGAGCGGACGTTGGAGTAGCCGTCAGGCCGGCGCAAAAAAGTGTCAGCGCCCCGGTGAGAAGCCAGCCGCGAATAGCTGTTAGAGTGAGGTGATTGCGGCCGGGGTGAGCGGTCATGGTGCTACTCCTGTAGAGATGGACTGCGGCCAACATGGCTCGTAAGGGCACGCCCGGCGAGACAGCTGACGCTGGATCCGATGACGAGTTGGCCTAGCCCATCAGTGATCCGACCTCCAGATCTTCGACACGGTGCGGGGTATCGCCGTCGACCCCCGAGGCGCGGTTAGCGTCTCGCGGAAGGCAGGTGGGTGCCTAGCGGCCGACGTCGTCAGCAGGGATGGCATGCAGCACCGTGAGCGCGATCGATCTTGCCCGCGAGAGCAAGGCAGTCCGCCTCGTGCATGGCGCCCTCGGCGGAAGAAGGATTCGACTGCCAGCGAATATGGGGATCCGCGCCGATCGGATTGCAGAACGGTCCCATCGCCTGAAATGACTCTGCACCCGTGACGGCACTCGACCGAACTGGGTTCCACCCGGACTGATTCCTCGACGACTGGATCGATCGCCGCGGGGTCGTGTGCGCCAAGGCCGATATCTTCGAGGATCAGGGCGATCACACCCTCACCCCAAATGTGGCCATGGCCGGGACTAGAGTCGTTTCTGGATTGACGCTCATCTTCCTTCTCTTGTCCGAAATCCGGTCCTACTTCGTGTCCCCATCTGACGTGCGATTTCACGGAACCAACTCATCTGCAGCCCTGACTTTTTCAAGCGGCATACCGGACGGGTTTCGCACGGGTGGTCCCGTTGCCAGCTTCTTCACCCCTCCACGCCCTATCCACCGGAGCCCGACTCCGGAGAATTATGACCCAGCTCACCTCGAAACAGCGCGCGTACCTCCGCAAACTCGCTCATCCTCTCAAGCCGGTCGTACTCGTTGGCGGTGACGGTGTCACGGACGCCCTCATCTCCTCAGTAAGCGACGCGTTCAACAGCCGTGAGCTACTAAAGGTCAAGTTGCAGGAATCGGCTTCGATCAAAG
The DNA here is from genome assembly GCA_028823235.1 of Longimicrobiales bacterium. Lineage (NCBI taxonomy): Bacteria > Pseudomonadati > Gemmatimonadota > Longimicrobiia > Longimicrobiales > Longimicrobiales bacterium. The sequence goes on from JAPKBW010000001.1 coordinate 16,443, forward strand.
TTCGAGACGCTGCGAACCAGATCGCCGACGCTCTGGAGGACGTACATGCGGTCCAGACCATCGGAAAGACGATGGTCCTGTATCGGCGCGATCCAGAGGATCCGGAAATCCGGCTGCCTTCTGCACGGAGCTGACATGTCTCGGGCCTTCGTCAAAGAAGACGACCACGAAAAGGAGCCAGAGTTTCGGCTCCCAGATCCAGGGACGGCCTACTACGACGAGGCAGCCTCGTGGGCGCTTATTCAGGGTGCCGATGAAGGGAATACGAAGGGAGCCGAAGTCGCCACAGGATATGTCTGGGGAGACCCGCTGCTGACAAAGCCCATGGCGATGATTCTGGAACAGGCGGAAGCCGATGGGCAGGATCGCGTGGCCCAACTCGCCCGCCGGTATCTGAAGGCGGCAGCCCGCTAACTGCCTGGCTGGGCCAGGTTGATTTCGAAGCAGGTCGTATCGACACAGTAATCGTGACACGAGGCGATCGTCCCGAAGCCCATCGATGGGTACACGCTTCGGGCAACGTGTAGCTAAGGAGCCAGATCGAGTCGCAGGGTGACATAACCCAGGTCAGAGGCGGCGGGGGTAACCGCCCGGGGGCTCACACTTAGAGGCGCTTCATCTCACAGATGTTCGGCGATTCGAGTCGCGACAGCACTAGAGATTCCATCGATGTGCCAGCGAGCGCAACATACGGCTCGGGAAGCCCTGTAAAACTCGCCTTCTGGGTCTTTCGAACGAACACCCACGGTTGTGCGAAATCACTGCATACCCGGTAAAGAGTACACGGAACTGGTCGAACGCCGGGCCAGCATCGACCCGCTCGATGATCAACTCGGTCATTCCGGACCGACGACCGCCTCAGCCTCGATCTCGACCAGGTATCCTTCTCCGATCAGCTCGGCCCGGACCAGTGTATTGGCTGGCTGAACATGCCCGAGTCGAGCTCCGTGGGCTCTGGACACGGCTTCTGCTACGCTCGCATCGGCGACGTAGATCCGTGTCCTGACCACGTCATCGATCGAGCCACCGAGCGACTGAATCGCCCCTTCGATCTTGTCGAGGCAAAACGTCGCCTGCGACTCGGCATCAGCCCCACCAATGAGCCGGTCACCATGGGTTGCAGTCGTGCCGGACACGAAGATTCGATCGCCCTTTCGGACTGCACGGGCGAAGCCGGCGAGATCCTCCCATACGGTACCGCTCAACGCCCTCTGCCTGTCACCCGGGCCGTCCAGGATTGTATAAGGCGCGGGCATCGATTCGAAGTGATCACTGAGGTCACCCGCGGCCGTCAAGAAGGGCGGCTTCCTGTACTCGTCACCGCAATCGCCTGGAATGGGCCGGAGGGCCGCCAGCGAGGTGCGAATGTCCTCGTTGCTCTCCTCATCCAGTTCAAAATCAAACAACCGCGCGGTGTCCGCGATGTGTTCACTTCGCCCAAGACGGGCGCCCACGATGATGCCACCGACACCGGGTGATTCCAGCATATACCGGCACGCGACGTTAGCGACGGACACCTCGAGACGGTCTGCTGACCGGCGCATCGCGTCGAGCAGGGACTGAAACGGGCCCCATCCCCCGGCCGTGTCGATGAAGCGCTTGTACTTCATCTGCGACCAGGTCTCGAGCGACTCCAACGCGGGCTCCACAGCCCCGACCCAGCGGTCCGTCAAGAACCCGCCCGCCAGCGTCCCAAAAGCAAGAATGCGCACACCTCGCTCCTCGCACAGGTCAGCCATGTCTCCTGCAGCTCTCTGGTCGAGCAACGAATAACAGATCTGGTTGGATGCAATCTCGACCCCACTATCGAGCAGCATGCGCACATGCGCCGTGTCCGTATTCGTGAGGGCGAGGTGCCGGATCACACCTTCCTCCTTCAGCGTCTGCAACGCGAAGATGCAGTCCATCCAGCCCGGGTCGGCGTAGCTCCATGCGTGGAACTGCAGAACGTCGAGGACCTCGACGTTCATTCTGCTTCGTGCGCGGTCGACCGCTTCCCGAACGTCCGCGGGGCTATGACGCCCCGGCTTGGGCACCCACTTGGTCATAAGTTCGCCCTCGCCCGGCCATCGTTGGGCAAAGCGCCCGGAAATGAGCTCCGACGATCCGTAGTGATCGGCCATGTCGAACGAAGTCATGCCCGCGTCGACGTAGCGCTTCATCTCTGAGGCACCTGCGTCGGCATCAAGGTCTTCGCCCTCCCGCTCGAGGTCCGCGACCTGCCACAATCCGGTCAGCACTCTGGAAATTTCGAATCCGGGTGCCAGCTCAATTCGCTCGATCATTCGGCGGGCACGCTCATGAACCGGGCGTCCATGTCCACACCGGCCCGGCGCATAGCTGAGACGCTACGGAAGTACATGACGCTGGCGAAAGCCATCACCGCGATCCAGAGCGGAGTGGAGTGAAAGTACCAGGCTCCCACGTCGGCCGTGAGATCCTTCCAGACATGTACGCCTAGGAAGAGGGCAAGGAGCGCGACACCGGATATGCAAACTACGATCTGAACCGTGCGATTTCGCATGACGAGAATTCGCTCAGAGATCTTGGGATTTCGCTGCGGCATTCTGAGGACGGTGAGGCACATGACCCCGTAGTTGACCAGCATCGACGTCACGAGGATATCGACTCCGAGGAAGAAGTCGCCTGCGAAATGGCTCCCGAGAATCGACGCCGACGCCATGAGTCCGCTCAGCACGAGAGCAACGTGCGGCGTATGCCATACAGGGTGTACCGCGGCAACCTGCTTCGGAAAGACACCGTCTTCTGCCCAGGCAAACATGAGCCGTGACACCGCCAACAACATGGCGGGGAGGTCATTGATCAGGGCGATCGCGGCACCTGCGAGAATCAAAATCGTCCACTTCGGCTCCAGCACGTATCCGAGCAGTCCCGGCGCGGTCAGATCCTGCCCCTGAGCACGCTCAGCCACGAACTGCCACGGCACCGTGTGGTACACCGCCGCAGTGAACAGGAAGTAGAACGCACCCACTGTGACGACAGCGATTCCGATCGCCCTGGGCAGCGTCTTACTTGGTGAGCGTGCTTCGCCCCCCGCCTGTGCGATCGAATCGAAGCCGATAAAGCTGGAAAAGAGCACTGCGGACCCGGCGAGCAGCTTGTTCCAGCTGAACTCTGCGACCATGTCCGGAACACGCACTCCTTCACGCGCCATCAGAGACGTTGCGAAATCGTTCTGATCGAAGAGGAATCCCATGACGATGACGACGCCGCCCAGCACGAACATGACGAACATCAGGGGCACCAGAATCCGCTCAACCTTGTCGACGCCACGCATGTTGAGGAGCACTGACCCCCAAAGAAACGCGAGCGCCAGGCCCACGCGCACAGAGCCGGTCTCGAGCACCGCTGCGGCCCCGTCCCAGCCCACAGCCAGAACGACGTCACGAATGAACGGGATCATGACGTAGGAAACCACGCCGATCGCGACCGACAGCCCGAACCACTGCGAGAAGCTCGCGACAAATCCCAGATAAGGGCTCAAGCCGCGGCTCGCGAAGACATAGCTCCCCCCCGCTCGTGGCATCGCCGAGGAAAGACTGGCATAGGCGAGCGCAGCGAGAATCGCAGGGACAGCTGCAAGCAGATAGGCGGGGAGCACATACGGCCCGATGCCCGGCACGCTCCGGTGCAGCATGAAGGGTACGATGTTGATCGCAGCCCCGAGCATGGAGCAGATGCCAGTGGCAGCCAGACCGAGCAGGCCGAGTCGGCGCTTGAGGCCAGTGGTGCGCGGTTTGGCACCGCCAGTGTCAGGCGGAAGTTCAGTCATGAACGTCTTGTGGGCAGAGGGACGACGATAGGAATGGGCGACCGTTGCCGTCAGGAAGCCGAGGCGGACAAGCTTTCGATGGGCGGGCGGCCCAAGCAAGCAAGATGCGGAAGAACCAGCAACGCCATGCAGGCTGCGGTGACGGTGCCTACGATCACTGCTATCCCGAATCGCTGCGTCGGCGGGAAGGACGACAGGACAAAGATCCCGAACCCGGCGATGATGATCGCAGAGGCACCCAGCACCGGTCGCCCGATTTGCGTGACCGCCACCGGCCAAGGTGTATCAACGCCGGCCGCGGCGAGCGCCCTAACGCGCACGACGAGGTGAATCATGGAATCGGCCCCGATCGCCAGGGCGATGTTCGCCGCAGGCGACGTGATGATATCGATCGCAAGTCTGGCATGGCCGAAAGCTCCGAGGATCACGATCGGAATCGTAGCAAGACAGGTCCACATGAGTGCGGCAGTCCGAAGGGACCGACTCACAACGAAGGCCACACCCAGGAAGAGAATGAGGAGCCCTCCGATTCCAATCTTCAAACTGGACCCGATCAGGCGTCCGAGCTGCGCCTGCAGGTCGTACAACCCGGCAACCACGACCGGGCGAAGGCCAGCGGCCTCGACCTGACTCCGGAGGCGTGCGATGACATCCTCGCGCGGGGTAGCACCAGATTCCCGCATCCGCAGGGAGAAGCGCGCGACATCCCTGTCCCGGCTCACGTAGCCCAGGGCGACGTTGTCCAGAGCATCGCTCGACGCGAGGTCGAGAAGTAGGTCTACCGGCAGTAGCCCAGCGAGCGGGATCGTCCGGGCATGATCGATCAGGACCGTGGGCGACAGCACTACGCCGACCGCAGAGTCGGCTTCGAGCGTCGCCTGAAGCGCCTCGAGGCGCCGGTACACGGACCCGTCCGAGACCGAGGATCCACCGGGATCCGCAACGACCAGATCCAGCGTGCTGCTACCGCCGTCCGCGTCGATCTGCGCCAGCCCTTCACGGATTGTCGACCCCTCTGCGAAATAGCTGAGCAGGCTCGGGTCCGTATCGACTCGGCTGACACCTGTGCCGAAGACTACCACAAGAAGCGCCGCGAGCGGGAGGATGTAGCGGGTTCCAGCCAGTAGCTTCACTGGGGCGAAAGAGGCGTGCCTGGCCGCCGGCCGCGCCCATCGTGCTAGGAACGCAGGAAAGATCGCGTAGGAAACCACGAGCGCAGTGGCCGCCCCCACCGACCCAGCGATCCCCAACTCGCGCAACGGTCGCGCCGTCGCCACGAGGAGGCTCGCGAAGCCCAACAGGGTCGTGGTCATGCTCCAGAACGAGCCCTCCCAGGTGTCTCGGACTGCCGTAGAGAGTGCCGCAATTCGTCCTTCCGCCGCGGAATCGCCGCCAACCCATTCTCCACTGCGACGGCGCCAGTTGGCGGTGAGAAACACCACGTGCGACAGCGTGAGCACGAACACAATCGTGACCAGGTTCGCGGTGAGCAGTCCGATGCCCACATTCATCGCTTGGACCAGAAGGAGCGTGCCGGCCACGGAGGTGAAGCACGTGGCAAGAGTTCCGATGACAATGGCCGGATCGCGGAAGACGATCGCAATCAGCAGAGCGAAGACAAGTACCGCCGCAATACTGAATACGATCAGATCGCGATACAGGCTCCTTCGAATCAACTCGACGATGACGGGCACGCCCGACACGACGACCGAGAAGTCCTGGATCTCGTGGCGGCTAACTATCTCCTCGATCCGAGGCAGGAGTGACTCCGGATCAGAGCCGTCGACCAGCAGGACGATATTGGTCGCGGCCGAGTCTGGGGTCAGTAGGATCCGCCGGAAGAGCGGAGAACGCGACGGATCGTCCGTAGTCAAACTGAAGCCGCCGTCTACGCCAGGGACGACCAGCAGTTCGCTGGTAAGTGCGCCGACACGCTCGATATAGTCCTCCCGAGTCCCGCCCAAGGCGGTGACACGGAGAATGATCTGGGCTCCCACCGGGAACCGCTCCGCTACGGACTGCGACGCCTGCATTTGCGGGTCGTCGTCCGCGAAGAAAAAATCTCCTTCTACCTTGGGCGACAGATCCACGAAGCGGACCATCGCGGAGACGAGCAGGGCCGCGAAGACACACGCTCCGAGCGGCGCCGCAGGTGAAATCCAGTACTTCAGAGGCACACGTACCCCGGCATCTGGTCTGGCTGGTTCCGGTCAGCGAATTCCTGCAATGACTTGATCGAACGTACCCACAGCAATCGCGACAGCGAGTTCCTCCTGCATCGCGTGCTCAATTGTCGCCATCTGTCCACCGATGACCGCCGGATCGAAGTAACGCGCCCGGTCACCCTCGAGAACGAGCACTCCTGGATCTCCGTCGAACTCACCTCTCTCGAACGGACCTGCCTGTGACGAAGACACCGTGAAACGGTTCACCTCACGCCCCCATACATCTACGAGGATGATGTCGGCGGCGATGTAGTAGGCCAGAGTCCCTCGCAGCGTAGTGTAGGTCACGGTATCCATGACTGTGGTGCGTCGCGCACCCTGACGAACGTTTCTCGGAACGATCGCCTGGTGTTCACTGCGACTCACGTCCTCCTCTGTCACCTGGATGCTCCGGAGACGACTCATCACACCGAGATCTGCACCAACCAGCTCGACCGCCCTTCCGAGCAGCATGGGCGAGGCGATCCCCCGCCCTCGCAGGAGCCCGCGAAGCTCGTTCCGCAAGGTTACTGGGTCCGCCATCTCGACGAACATCGGAGGTCGCGTCCAGTGATCGAGCCCAAGGTCAGAGTCGAGCCCCATTTCGAATTCGCCACCAAGCCACTCCCGCACACCGGGATCTGCCACCACCGGAGCCACCGCGAGTACGATCGTTCCCTCAACCAAGGCCTGATCCTGGAGGTCTCGCACGGCCAGAGTTGTCGCACGGTCTGGTGAGGACCGAACCTCGAGCGCCATCTGCGCGATCTCGTACGCGGACCGCGGCCGCAGATCCTCAAGCTCGTTTGCGGCCCATTGAAGGGTCACGCGAGTCTCCGCATCGTACGACTCCTCCATCTGTTCACGAGACGGGAGAAAGCTGGTCCTCGAGCTGCTGTAAAACTGTTGGGCTTGGTCCCATCGTCCCGCCGTTGCAGCTTCGTCACCGCGAACCATTTGCCAATCGATGGCGGTGTCGAAGATGACACGCCGGATGGTCGAATAGTCGCCCGGCACATCGAGGCGCCGACCGACCTCGCGAATCCGAGCCAGCATCTGATCAAGCGTCACATACAGGCCTGCTGCCTGGACGGGATCACCGCGACGCTCAAGCCCGTCGGCTTCGTCCATCGCAACCATGACTGCGGAGTCGCCCGAGGCGAGAAGTCGATCCTGGGCCTCCCCGAGTTCACGGTCCTTCTCGACAGCCTCGGCATAGCGATAGACCGCTTCGATGTATCGACCCTGCGATTGCAGCGTGATACCGTCGTTCAAGCGGTCCTCCGCAGAGGCGCAGGCTGTCAGCAGCACTAGCAGGGAAAGCAGCGTCAGCCGAGATCGTGCAACGGACATCTTCAGTCCTTCGTTCTAAGGATCGGGCTCAACGCCTCTCAAGATAGTCGGCGGCCGTCTGAGAGTCATGGTTCTTGTTGCGGCTCTCTCTGATGGGTCTAGCTTCGCTGCTCACATGCGTAACTCGGAGGACGGCTTGCACCAGATAAATTGGACGACACTCGCCACCGTAACAGTCACGATCGGAGTTCTCGCGGGGCCGCTGGTCGCCCAGGAGCGCTTCGGCGAGTATCCCGCTGCACGCATGGGTGCCAACTACATGCACAACTTTTATCTGCCGCCGGCCGTGAACTCAACACCGTGGGCGCCGTCATGGGCACCGGACGGAGAAAGTGTCGCAGTCTCAATGCACGGATCGATCTGGAGCGTCGACGTCGAAACCGGACGTGCCATCGAGCTGGTGTCCGGGCCGAAGTACTACTCATCCCCGGACTACTCCCCGGATGGCCGTTGGTTGATCTACACCGCTGACGACAACGGCCACTCCATCGGGCTCGAGGTACTCGATCTCGGAACCGGCGAAACACACAGTCTGACCGGCGACGAGCAGGTGTACGCCGATCCGTCGTTCTCGCCTGACGGAAGTCGTGTGGTCTACGTCTCCACACAGCCCACTGGATACTTCAACGTCTATCTGCGCGACGTCACGGACGGCAACTGGGCAGGTGAGGCCGTCGCCGTCACCACAGACAATAGCTTCGGCCGGGACCGGCTCTACTTCGGCTCTGAAGATATCCATATCAACCCCGCCTGGTTCCCGAATGGCGATGAGATCCTTCTGGTCTCCAATCGGGACGTCGCGCTCGGATCAGGGAACGTCTTTCGAGTGCCGGCACGGGAGGATGGGTTCGACGAACGCATCCCTGTCTTGGCTGAACAAACACTCTACCGCACGCAGCCCGATGTCTCGATCGATGGTCGTCGTTTCATTTTCTCGTCCACGCGAGGAACGGCTGACCAGTACAACAACCTTTACGTCCAGCCGACCGCAGGTGGCGAACCGTACAAGATGACCTTCTACGACTATGACGCGTTCCACCCACGCTGGTCCCCGGACGGCGAGTGGATCGCTTTCATCGCAAACGCCGGTGGCCTTCCACAGCTCAAGCTCCTCGAGACCTACGGCGGAAAACTCATCGATGTCGACATCACCGGTCAGGGTTGGCTGAACCCCGTCGGGCGCCTCAGCGTGACCACGCTCGGCCCCGAGGGAAGTCCAGTCGGAAGTCGTGTCCACATCACGGCGGCAGATGGGAAGTTCTATGCGCCTGCGAACGAGTACGCACGCATGCCCCAGCGCGCACGCATGGGCGCGTTCCACCACGAGGGCTCGTTTACGATCGAGCTACCCGCCGGTGAGACGAGCTTCACCGTGGTGAAGGGCTTCGAGCACATACCGGTCGAGCAGACCGTGACCATTCAGGAAGGACAAACCACGGAGCTCACGGTCCGGCTCAAGTACCTGGTCGATATGGAGGCTCGAGGTTGGTACAGCGGCTCGACCCACGTGCATGCCAATTACGGCGGCAACATGCACAACTCACTCGAGAATCTGATGATGATGTCGGAAGGTGAAGACCAGGACATCGTCCTCGAGCAGATTGCGAACAAAGACAACCGAATTCTTGACTATCACTACTTCCGCCCGGGTGGCGGCGCACATCCTTTGTCGACCGAAGATCGCATCGTTGTCGTCGGGCAGGAGTATCGGCCACCCTTTTACGGACACGTTTTCATGTTCGGGATGACCGAGCATCTCATCTCGCCCTTCACTACCGGTTACGAAGGGACTGGGATCGAGAGTCTGTATCCGTCCAACACGGACATGTTTAGGAAGGCGAAACGCCAGGGTGCATGGACAGGCTATGTCCACTCGTTCTACGACGGGGACCCACTGGAGGGGAACCTGGGCGGGGCGAAGGGCTTCATCGTCGACGCGGCACTTGCCACCACGGACGCGATCGAGTGGTCTACCTCACAAACCGGGTGGCCACCTCTCTACGCCGTGTGGAACAACGGCATCCGGACGACCCTGGTTGGTGGAGAGGACTCGATCAGCAATCTGCACACGACACCGCTGCTAGGGTCGGTTCGTACCTACGTCCAGATTCCGAATGGCGACTTCACCATGGAGAATTGGCTCAACGGCATGAAGGACGGGCACGCCTTTTTCTCGAACGGCGCCCTCGTCGAGTTCGAGCTGGACGGCCGCATACCGGGCGAGACCATCGAGCTCTCTTCGGGCGAAGAAATCGTCGCCTCTCTCGAGATCAACTCGGTAACCCCGCTCGAGCGTGCAGAGATCGTATTCAATGGTGAAGTGATCGCATCCATCCCGTTCACCGGCGACCGTACCACTCTGTCTTTCGAACGCTCATTTCGTCCAGCTGAATCCGGCTGGTACCACGTACGGGTAAACGGAACCCCGGAAGACAGCTTTCCGATGGATATCAACTGGGTACAGGCAGCGACCAACCCGATCTGGGTGACCGTCGATGGCGCGCCGCCTCGGTCGGCCGAATCTGCCGATTACGCACTCGCATGGATCGACAAGCTGCAGGAGATGGCTGAGGCGTGGCCAGATTGGCGATCTGAGAATGAGAAGGACCACGTCTACGGGCAGTTCGATGAGGCCCGTGCGATTTACCAGAGCTTCAAGGCCGAGGCTTCGAACAGGTAGAAGCCGACCGCGATGAACTCGGCGAACGAAACCGGCCCGGCCCATGTGTGGGCCGGGCCGGTTCTCATGGTATGGCTGCCAGAAGAGCATTCCGGACAGCAGATTCATGACGGCAAGCGCCACACTCGCCTAGGCTTCGAGCTTCACGAGCTGGGACTCTATGTCACCAGCAGGTCGCAAAGCGGGCTTCGCGCCAAAGAGACGAGAGAGAAATGACATGAGTCTGAGCTACCGTCTTACTCAACGACCTCGAACAACTCAATCTCGAAAATCAGAGTCGAGTTCGGACCGATGACCGGACCCGACCCGTTCGGACCGTACGCGATCTCGGACGGAATCACGATCCGGAAGTGACTGCCGGCATTCATAAGCAGGAGCGCTTCCGTAAAGCCAGAAATCAGGCGCCCCGCATTGAAGACAACCGGGTCGCCTTCATACGAAGCGTCGAACTCGGTGCCGTCGATGAGGCTGCCACGGTAGTGGAGGCGCACATCGTCCTCAGCCGTGGGCATCGGACCGTCGCCGGCACGCAAAACCTCGTATTGAAGTCCACTCGCCGTGGTCGTAACTCCATCACGTGCAGCGTTTTCCGTTTGATAGGCAGCACCCGCTTCGGCATTTTCAGTCCCCTGAGCCGCGGCGGACTGCGCCGCCGCTGCCTGAATCTGTTGCCCAAAGGCCTGCAGAACCGGCTGGAGAACCTCGTCGGACAGGGCCTGCTCGTTCTGGTCGAGTGCGTCACCGACGCCGCGCATGAAGGCGGCGCGATCGAGGCGCTCCTTGGTATCAATGATCTGGCGGCCGAGGTTGAGACCGATGCCGTAGCTGGCCTTCTGATCATCCGAGTCCAAGGCGGCGTTCTCGCATCCAGCCAAAGCCACCGAAGCCCCGAGGAGGGCAACACCAATCCGAGCAGTCATCATAATTTTTCTTCGCATTTAAAATTGAGGACTCCTAACGTAACCCGCCGGTGCGCAGTGCCCAACGGGAGATCCGGTGACGGCGGGCCAAAGTGCTTCTGTCCAGAAAGACGACCGCACCTCACCTTGTCTCCCCTGTACGGTGCGTTCGACCCTATTGGAGACTCAAGAATGAACAGGATGCTTCGGCCGTTCTCCGGCCTGCTTCTGGCCCTCCTTCTCGCGGCCCCACTCTCGGCACAAAGCCAGCGTGACCCCGAGGCGGTGCTCGCTGACAAGAGCTTCGTGGCCCCTGCTGGGGATATCGCGGAGATGGTGCTCGCTCCCCGCTACCTGAACGCCACGCTGACGAGTGTCAGTCCCGACAAGCGGTGGTTCATTCACGAGGTCGGCGATGGCCCAGTGACAATGGATCGCTTCTCGAAGGATTTCGATGAGCTCGGGGGCGTATTTATCGACTACGCCGCGAACCGCCATCGGAACCTCACAATCCGCACGAACATCGGCGTCAATGTCATATCGGCGGCAGACGGTTCCACGACGAGCATGGACGTGCCTGACGGCGCCCGCGTGTCGAACGCGACCTGGTCGCCAGATGGATCTCAGATCGCGTACTACGTGCATACCCCTGTGGAAACACACATTTACGTCGCTGACCCAGCAAGCGGCGATTCGCGGAAAGTCACCCGAACCCCGGTCCTGGCCACGATGGTCACTGGGTTCGAGTGGACGGGATCGAGCGAAGAAATCGCAACAGTTCTGGTCCCGGACGATCGTTCTGCCCGCCCGCTCCCTTCGAGGATGCCCACAGGGCCGCAGGTGAAGCAGACGAACGAAGGGGAGAACATGCTCCGTACATACGCGAGCCTCATGGCGACGCCATATGACGAGGAGTTGCTCGAATGGCATGCGACCGGACAGCTCGTCGCAATCGACGTGGACAGTCGTGACGTCACCGAGCTCGGTTCGCCGGGCATGATCACGAGCTTCGATTTCTCACCAACTGGGGAGTACACCCGGGTAGAGACGATGCAGAAGCCATTCAGCTACGTCGTTCCAGTCCGGAGCTTCGGGCACGTCGAAGAAGTCTGGAATCGCGTGGGTACGGTGATGGTCGAGCTTGAAGTCGCGGAGACCCAGCTCGGTATCGACGGCAACCTGCCTTCGGCACCGGGTGTCGGCGGAGAAGGTGAGGAGCCGGACCGTCGTCAACTTGCCTGGCGGGAAGACGGCGCAGGCCTAACCTACCTCCAGCAGGAGGTCGCAGACGAAGATGAAGATGAGTCGAGCCGCGGCGGAGGCCGCGCCGATCGGGTCGTCCTGTGGGCAGCACCCTTCGACGAGTCCAGTACGATCATGCTGTTCGAAGCGGAGCGGCGTATGTCTTCGGTACGCTACTCGGCGGATCACTCGATGCTCTTCATTTCAGAGCGGCCATCAGGCCGCGGTGCGACCGGCACAGTGAGGGAGTACGCAGTCGACCTGTCTGACACGGAGGCGATCTTCGATCTGACTGAGTACGAGTCCGATGATTTCTACGAGAACCCGGGCACACTCCTCACCGAGGGCGGGCGAGTGCCTTCCGGCGGACGTGGCGGATTCAGTGGCGGCGCCACAGGCGGTATCGTCCAGACATCCGCCGACGGTCAGTACGCCTACCTCTACGGAAACACGTACAACAAAGACCCGATGGTAGAGAGCCCACGAAACTTCATCGATCGGATCGAGATCCGGAGTGGAGAGAAGACTCGGGTATACGAAGCGAACAACACCGATCAGTACGAGCGGGTGATTTCGGTGCTGGACATTGAAGCCGAGACCTTCGTGGTCTCCCGGGAATCTAGATTGGAGATCGCCCAGTCCCACCTTCTCTCGGACGGCCAGCGTACGCAGTTGACGAAGAACATCGACTACACGCCGCAGATGACCGCGGCACCGCGTCAGCGCTTCACCGTGGAGCGGCCGGACGGGTTCCGTTTTCTGGTCAACGTCACCCTGCCCCCGGGCTATCAGGAAGGCACACGACTCCCGGCGATGTTCTGGTTCTATCCGCGAGAATTCACAGACCAGGAGAGCTACGACGAGCAGGGGCGGACATATAACAAGAACGCATTCCCTAGCTACGGGACGCGCTCGATGCAGTACCTGGTACAGCAGGGCTACGCCGTCGTCGAGCCGGATGCACCAATCGTCGGAAACGCCGGTGCCATGAACAACAACTACGAGCATGACCTGCGGAACAACCTCGCGGCTGTCATCGACGAACTGGACCGTCGGGAACTTGTCGATCGTCAAAAATTGGGCATTGGCGGACACTCGTACGGAGCATTCAGCACGGCGAACGCCATGGTCCACACGCCCTTCTTCAAAGCGGGTATCGCGGGAGACGGCAACTTCAACCGTACGCTGACACCTCTCATGTTTCAGAGCGAGCGTAGAGTCTTCTGGGACGCGAAGGACGTCTATACATCGATGTCGCCGTTCTTCAGCGCGAACAACCTGACGGGGGCGCTCCTGATCTACCACGGGATGAATGATCAGAACGTGGGGACGGCGCTCAACCATGCCCCTCGCATGTTCCACGCGCTGAACGGGCTCGGGAAAGACGCTTCGATGTACCTCTATCCCTATGAGGATCACGGTCCCGCAAGTCGAGACACGCTTCTGGACCTGTGGGGTCGATGGACCGCATTCCTTGACGTCCATCTGAAAGACGATACGACTCAGCCAATCACGCAGGAGCAGGGCATGTAGATCCAGTCACCTCGGGTCCGGCAGCTTTTACGCGATCCGAGGGCCAGTTGTGGCAGAATCGGGCGGAAGGGGTCGAGAGGCTTCTTCCGCCCGATTCGCGTAAGGGGATGGCGCGATTTTCAGGCACAATTCGCACTCAACGATTTTGCCTTTGGGCGCGTCCAGTCCAATACGAACGGGCTCACCTAGGCGCTGAGCACCAGCCGCGAAAGAATATGAGACCTCGCCCGGTTCCGACCGGGCGGGGTTTTCGTTTGCCCTCTCAAGTCGCAGAATGACAAAGCGCTCCCCTTAACCCCGTCGACCATGTTCTCTCGAACTACGTCTCCACTCGGCATGGCCCTTGTTTTGGCCGTGCTCGCGACCCCATCCCAGGCCATAGCTCAGTCTGCCGAGCAGTCCGCTCGGCTCGACGAGATCTTCGCGGACTGGGACACAGAGATGTCCCCTGGCTGCACGGTGGGAGTTACCCGACACGGCGAGACGGTGGTTGAGCGAGCGTACGGTATGGCGGACCTCGAACACGCCGTAGCGAACACGCCGGAGACGATCCTGGAAGGTGGTTCTGTGTCCAAGCAGTTCACCGCCGCGGCCATCGTCCTCCTCGTTCTCGACGGGAAGCTTACTCTGGACGACGACATTCGGACGTACGTGCCGGAACTCCCGGACTACGGACAGACGATCACACTCCATCACCTCATGACGCATACGAGCGGGCTCAGGGACTGGGGCAGCGTGGCATCGATCTCCGGGTGGGGGCGAGAACAGAGGAGTCATGACCATGACGACGTGATCGACATACTCAGTCGACAGACGGCTCTGAATTTCGAACCCGGCCACGAGTACTCCTACAGCAACAGTGGTTACAACCTCCTGGCGGTTGTCGTCGATCGAGTGAGTGGAATGTCGTTCGCTGACTTCTCTACTACACGCATCTTCGAGCCTCTCGAAATGCACAGCACTCAGTGGCGGGATGACTATCGGCGCATCGTTCCCGGTCGCAGTTCTGCTTACAACAGGACGGACGACGGATGGGAGATCAATCGTCCAATCGAGTACGTACACGGGAACGGCGGGATTCTCACGACGGTGGGGGATCTCGGGATCTGGAACCAGGCGTTGACCGATGGACGACTCGGTGGCCAGGATTTCCTCCGCCTGATGCACCAGCAGGGTCGTCTCAACGACGGGACCCAGATCAGCTATGCCGGAGGACTGCAAGTCGGGACATTCGCCGGCGTGTCCTCGGTCACCCACACCGGCTCTACCGCCGGCTACCGAGCGTTCCTGGCGCGATATCCCGAACAGGGACTGTCTGTGGCAATGCTGTGCAACGCGTCCAACGTTTCAACGAGCGGAAACGGTACACGGATTTCTCGAGCGTTTCTGGGGCGAGCCGCGGCTGAAGTCGAGCCGCCAGCATACGAGGCGAACTCCAAAGCATTCGATCTGCCTCCCTATGAGGGCCTCTACCGCGAGCCCGTCACCGGCACGTTCGTCTGGCTGGCATTAGGAGAACGGGGTGTACTCCTATCGGGACAGACATCCCTGCTTCCTCTGTCGTCGACAGAATTCCAGGTCGGATCGTCGAGCCGGAGGTACATCTTCGAGCGCGAAGGAAGTCAGATCTCTGGCTTTCGGCTCGACGACGGCCAGTCATTCGCTCGCCGCTACGAACGAGTCGAGGCATGGAGTCCGACGGAGCGCGATCTGGATGACTTCATCGGCACCTATCGCAGCGACGATGCGGAAACGACCATCTTAGTTCGACGCGAGTCGGAAACGTTGAGCCTCTGGCAACGGCCCAACGACAGCCATTCGGTCACACCAGTGTACTCCGATGCGTTTACGGGCCGAGGCACGATCGTCCGATTTCGGAGAGACGCGCGGGGTAGCGTGATCGGGCTGTCGTTGAGCATGGGTCGGGTCTATGACATGCGATTCGCCCGGGCAGATAGCTGACTAGCGCACCCCTGACCACATCCGTATCTAAGCTTCCCCATGAGTATCGGCCCGTCGAGTCATTGATGCGGCCTTCTACGCGCGAAAAACCAGGAGATGGACCATGAATGTGTTTCGTCCTAACTCGCTCGTTTCCGCCCCCTTCGCTGCGGCCACTGGGCTGGCCCTTGCGGGCGGGATCGCAACGGCGTCTGCGCAGGAATCTCAACGGCTGACGCTCGACCATTACATGGACATGGAGTCGGTCTCAAGTCCCCAGATCTCCCCGGACGGGACAACGATCGTCTATACTCGAAGCTGGACGGACAAGGTGAACGATTCGCGCGAGAGCTCTCTATGGATTATGGACGCCGAGGGAGGACGAAACCGGCATCTTCTCGACGCGGGGTCCGCTCAATGGTCGCCGGACGGCACGCGAATCCTCTACACCGCGCCGGGCGATCCAGGAGGGGCTCAGCTTCATGTCCGATGGATGGATGCTGAGGGCGCGGTGTCTCAGATCACCCGACTCGAGAATGGCCCCGATAGCCCCCTGTGGTCGCCCGACGGGAACTGGATCGCGTTCACAAGCCGCGTCGACGACGCAGCAGACTTCGCGGGGGTGCAGCTGCCAGACCGGCCCGATGGAGCGAAATGGACCCCCGACCCCAAAATCGTCGAGCGAGCTGGGTACAAGCGAGATCGCGCCGGCTATGTCGACACCGGGTGGACGCAAGTCTTCGTGGTACCTGCGGAAGGTGGCACCGCCCGCCAGTTGACCTACGGGTACTGGAACCACTCGGGTATCTCTTGGAATCCCGACGGATCCGAACTGTACTTCACCTCTTATCGCCGAGAGGACTGGAACCGGCCTGAGAACTGGGGAGAGTCTGAGATCTATTCGGTTTCGGTAGCGAGCGGGGGAATCACACAGCTCACGGACAGGCGTGGCCCTGATGGAAACGCGGTGCCGTCCCCCGACGGTGAGCGCATCGCGTATATCGCCGGGGACGAGCACGATGATACCTACCGCAACTCCCGCATCTACCTCATGGATCGAGACGGCTCGAACTCGCAACTCATCTCGGATGATTACGATCGGCAGTCCGGCGGCATGGTATGGGCGACCGATGGAAGTGGCCTGTATTTCAACGTCAGCCGCGACGGCTACCGCGGCCTTCATTTCGTCTCGGCAGAAGGCGGCGTCCGACAGCTCACGGCAGGCCAGCAGGTGTTGTCGCTCTCTTCATTCAGTGACGATGGGACGGCAGTGGGCACAATCGCCTCTGCGTACGAACCCGGCGACCTATATCGCTTCGACTTGGCCGCCCCCAATACCACGACTCGTCTGACACAGGTGAACAGGGACGTCCTGCACGGCGTGAGCCTCGGCGAGGTCGAGGAGATCTGGTACGAGTCTGAGCCCTACGATGTTCAGGGCTGGATCGTGAAGCCTCCGAATTTTGACCCAGGTCGCGAGTATCCACTCATGCTGGCCATCCACGGCGGACCGCATGGGATGTACAACGGCGGCTTCAATTTCGCGTTCCAGGAGCATGCTTCGAACGACTTTGTGGTTCTGTACACGAATCCGAGAGGTTCAACCGGATACGGAACAGACTTCGCAAACGCGATCAACCACGACTACCCTGGTGTTGACATGCAGGACCTCATGCGCGGCGTCGACGAGATGCTCGAAACGGGGTATGTCGACGAAGAAAACCTCTTCGTATACGGATGCTCGGGCGGCGGGATCCTCACCACTTACATCGTCGGAAACACCGATCGTTTCACTGCGGCCTCAGCCAACTGCCCGATCGTGAACTGGATGTCGGCTATGGGTACGTCGGATGCGGTCGGCTATGCAGGCACGTTCGAGAGCCCCTTCTGGGAAGATGCCACCGAGTGGATCGACCGGTCGTCGATCTTCTACGTCGGCGATGTCACGACCCCGACGATGCTCATGACGGGCGAGCTAGACTTGCGGACGCCGATGGGTCAGACCGAGGAGTACTACCAGGCGCTTCAGTATGTCGGGGTACCGACCGTAATGGTGCGGTTCCAGAACGAATGGCACGGTACCACATCGAATCCGTCGAACTTCCTGAGGACACAACTGTACTTGCGGAAGTGGTTCGCCCAGTGGGGTACGTACGAGGACCCGCTCGTCAGCTGAGGGAAGTGTGAACGGAATTGACCTTCGGATTGCGTCGGGTGTATTGCACTCCTACGGGCCTTTGATAGAGTTGAAGCCCGTCTGATAACGAATTCGGATGCGCTGTGAGCAATACATCAACTAAAATCAGCCCTGCGGAGCGTCTGCGCGGCATTCTTCCCGACGTTGAGATCGCGGCCCTCGGGCCGCTGATCGAAGAGATCGAGGAGCTGAAGATCCGCCGCAAGGCGGCGATTCTCGCGCACAATTACATGACGCCTGACATCTTCCATGGAGTCTCCGACTTCAAGGGCGACTCGCTCGCGATCGCCCGTATGGCGATGGAAATCGACGCAGAGGTCATCGTGATGGCCGGCGTTCACTTCATGGCGGAGACCGCCAAGATGGTGAACGAAGAGAAAACAGTCCTCATCCCGGATCTCGAAGCAGGGTGCTCACTGGCGGACGCGATTACCGGCGACGACGTGCGCCTGTTGAAGGAGCGGTACCCCGGGGTGCCCGTAGTCACCTATGTGAACACGTCCGCCGAAGTGAAGGCTGAGTCCGATATCTGCTGCACGTCTGGCAACGCGGTGCAGGTGGTCGAATCGCTCGGCGTTGATCGGGTGATCTTCCTGCCCGACCAGTACCTCGGACAGTGGGTCGCCCAGAACACCAGCGTCGACCTGATTCTTTGGGAAGGGTCGTGCATGGTGCACGAACGCTTCAATGCGGAAGAACTGCGTGGATATCGGGATCTGAACCCCGGCATCCAGATCATCGCCCACCCGGAGTGCCCACCCGACGTCCTTGATGAAGCAGACTATGTAGGCTCGACCGCCGGCATGATCAACTGGGTCAAAGACAAAAGACCTGCTCAGGTCGTGATGGTGACCGAGTGCTCGATGAGTGACAACGTGGCCGCAGAGTCTCCGGAGACGGAATTCATGCGCCCGTGCAACCTCTGCCCGCACATGAAGAGGATCACTCTCGAGGGTATTCGCGACGCGCTTCGCGACATGAAGCATGAAGTGACGATCCCTCCTGAAATCGCGGCTCGCGCTCGTGTTGCCGTCGAGCGAATGCTCGCCATCCCGGCCTAGTCGAACCATCGATCTCGACGGCTTCTTGACGGCCGCCCTCGAGGAGGATCTCGGGGAGCATGGCGATGTCACCTCGGACGCGACGATTGCAGAAGACACGGACGTTGTCGCGCACATGGTCGTGCGGGCCGACGGCTGTGTCGCGGGCCTCGGTGTTGCGCTGCGGGTGTTCGAACTGGTCGATGATGAACTGGCGATTGGCGCCCTGGCGACCGACGGCCAGGTGGTCCCAGCCGGCACGCGACTCGCAACGGTCACAGGCTCAGCCCGATCCGTGCTTTCCGCGGAACGCCTGGCCCTGAACCTGCTCGGGCAACTCAGCGGCGTCGCAACGGCAACGCGAGCACTGGTCGACCGTATCGACGGGACGAACGCCCAGATTATCGACACACGAAAAACGACACCGCTGCTTCGCTCTTTGCAGAAGATGGCCGTCGCGGCCGGTGGCGGTGGAAATCACCGAATGGGGTTGTTCGATCAGGTCCTCATCAAGGACAACCACGTCGAGGCCGTAGGCTCCTCCGCAGAGGCCGTCCGGCGGGCTCGCGCCCACGTCGGCGACGAGATGGTGGTCGAAGTAGAGATCGAGAGCCTCGACGACCTCGAAGGTGTGATAGAGGCAGGGGCTGACGTTGTCATGCTCGACAACATGGATCCTGAAACGATGGCCGAGGCCGTCCGGCGTACCGGTGGACGCGTGCAGTTGGAGGCGTCGGGAGGGATCACACTAGAGTCCGTACGGGCGGTGGCGGAGTCAGGGGTGGACCTCATTTCGGTCGGCTGGCTGACGCATTCCGCGCCTGCCCTCGATGTGGCCTTGGACTTCGAGACGAGCGCTGGCTGACCCGGCTCAACGGCATCGCGTTGTAGCCCCAGAGACAGCCTCGTAGGTTGCCCGTTTCCCCGCCTGTTCGCGGGCCGTCCAATCCGAATCGAGCGTGCCATGAGGGGTCTCACCCGATCTTTCGCGCCCTGCGCAATTTTTTTCGCCGGCATCCTGACCACGGTCACCCCGACAGCCGGGGCGGCCCAGGATGCAGCGACCGACCTGAGCAACGTCTTCGACCTGGGTCGCCTAGTGGCGGACACAAACGGCGACAGCGTCCCCGACTTCGTGAACGGCTCGCTGGTACTCGGCGCGAACCCGTCCGTCGGCGAGCTCTCAGCAGCCGCTGAGGTATCGGCACGTCTCGGCTTCGAGACGATGGCGCTCGACCTTCCGATCGCTCGCGGTGCGGGTGGTCAGATTCCGATCGTTATCGGGCGTGGCGGCCTGGCCGAGTCAGGGATCTCGACGCCGGGCATCGATCCTTCCTCACTCGACTCAGGTGAGGGGGCGGTGGTGGCCCGGGAGATCGACGGCAGGACATGGCTCTTTGTGGTCGGAGGAGACGACGACGGTCTCATCGCGGCAGCGCGCCTCTTTGCCGGGGTCCTCCCCCACACTCGAACGCTCTCGACCGCACGGCTGAACGAAGTCACGGATGACCTGTCTGAGGCGCTGCTCGCGTCGGGCATCGACGGTGCCACAATCCGCATCACGCAGGCACGCGCACGCGCCGGATTGGACGGAATTTCACGACTCATCGTAGAGGTCGACGGAGTCGATGCCGTCGCCGCGGAAGGCGCGCTCAACTGGCTGACCACGGCAGACGGAGTCACCCCCGATCGAGAAGGCGACGACGATCCTGGGAACCCGACGCCGGAAACGGAAGCTGTCGAACCTTCGGAGAACGAGGGCACTGGTGACGATGCTGCCGACGACAGTGACGCTGCGAGCCCCCCCCTATCCTACCCGGGCCTGGCCTCCGTCGAGGTTCGTATCGCAGGGGGTGCCTCACTGCGCCTCCCCGGGCGCGCGGCGCCCGATACGCCTGGACCGATCGCCGGCCGACCGGGCAGTGGTGGGAAAGACGATCTGGATCTTTCCAACGTGTACACCGCCGACGGGCTCCTCGGCGGCAGTCCGATCCCGAACACAATCGACGCGATGATCGTCCCGGGCTCCTCAGGGACTGCCGGCCTGCCTGACCTGGGAGCACGACTCGGTCTGGAATCCACGGGCCTCGTGGTGCCGCTCGTACAGCCCGCCGCGGACGTCACACGTCCGAGTAGCCAGCCCACCATGGTGCTCGTAGGGGTCGACAATGCGCTCACGGACCAGCTGGCCGACACGGGTCGAGTCGATTTAGCCGCGCTTCAACCTGGTGAAGGTCTGATCGAGCTCGTGCCAAATGCGTTCGGATCGAAACCAGCTCTGGTCATCACTGGCGGAGATGTGGCCGGTGCGGAGCGAGCACTCGACCAAGTGGCCCTCACCTTCCCTCATCTTGCTGAGCGAGGGAAGGATCGACCAACCATCGATGATGTTGAGCAGGATCTCTGGCACGCTCTCTCGGGGCATTCGCCGGCCGGGCAGGCCGCGATCGGTCTGTACAAGCTCGACCGTATCCTAGAGCAGCTCTCAGGAGAGTCGATCGCTTCCGCGTCGGTCCTCATGTCCGTCGAGAAGGCCGACCCAAGGCTGGTCGACGCCATCCGCACGAGGGTGGCCGAAAGCCTCGGCGCGTCCGCGGTCGACGTTACCGTCGACGACCGGGACGTCATGAACGCGGCCACCATCTTCAATGAGTCAATCACGTTCCCTTCCGAGGTAGATCGCTTCTGGCAGGTGGTGCGTGAGCAGGTCGTCCCCTCAGCTTCCGGTGCCGTCGCCATCGAAGCCCGCGTGTCCGAGCCACCTGAGGTGCGCGCGCGACTCGCCACCGAAGCCCGGGATGAGCTGATTGCAGCCGGTGCGGACCCGGATCGTACGGAGGTCGTAGTGTTGTCGGCATTCAAGCAGGGATTCTCCTGGCTGAACGATGCGGTCCGCCCAGCAGTCGAGGACAGCGACATTGGCGAGATCCTCATCCGTTTCCGTCGAAACGACCCGCCAGAGGACTGGCCGCAGCAGGCGATCAATACACCGGTGCGCTGGCTGCACGAGATCTTTCCGATCGACGAGGTGCTCTCCCGTGATCTCGACCTGGATCTGACCCAGATCCGCTTTGAGGAGACGCTGGAGGGACCGATCTACCAGGTCGTGGTCTCCGACCCGTCGGGCCGCCGAATCCACTCGGACACCTTCGATCCGAAGTGGGTGCTGCGTCCCTACTTCGATCGCTTCGAAGACTACGAACACGTACGCGTCACGACCGGCTGGATCACGGCGAGCGTCGGCGGCAGAACGGTGGCGGACGAGCGCATCGTGACCGACCCCGAGGCGTTCTGGGATTACTACCAGGCGACGGTCCTTCCGGCGATGTATGACCACGTCATGGACCTGCACGAAGGACTTCCTCGCGGAGGGAGTTCAGACGCTCCGTTCTTCGGTGAGTTGATCGTCGAGCTGGAAATGAGCGAGCCTGACTTTCGGCTCGGCGTCGACAACGAGATCCATGCGCCCATGGATGCGCTGCACGAAGAGATCTACTTCGGCGCCATCGAGTTCTTCGATGTGCTCGGCCGTAACTCGAGGGGCCAAGGCATTCAGTTCGCCGGACGAATCCTTCCGGTCATGAAACCCAAGTCTGACGGGACTCCGGCCAAGGCCGAGGTCAGGGTCACGGGCTTCGCGACCTCACGACCCGCCGTCGTCGTCTCTTATGTGACAACGGACGGAGACTCGGCCCAAATCCGACTCGACATCCCGAAGACCAGTCTCGAGCGACCATCGGCGCGGCTTGCCCGGGTGACGGCAGGTACGCCCGGGCTCTCTCACCTGGGGCTCCGGGTGCGCGTCGACACGGAACTCGACATGCGAGACAGTCTCATCACTGCTACAAACGAGCTCTCGGTGGACGAGCGAATGGTCTCGGCGCAGCAGGTGGTCTCCACCATGCGTGAGATAGAAACCATGCGTGCTTCCGGACTCTATCGGTCAGAGCTGGCATGGAGCGGACTCGGGTCGATGGAGGTATGGGCTGAGTGGACACACAAGCAGGATCCCGGGTCACGGAGCGTTGGTACTCTCGCAGCGAACGGCACCCCGGCTCCCCTCCCAGACTGGAGGGCGCTGCTCCCCGACGGATGGAGCTACGACGGTTCGCGTATCGTCCAGTGGGACACTCCAATCCCGCCCCCAGAAGGGCACGCCATGCTGGCGCAGATGGCCGAGGCCTTCCCCGAAGCCACAATGTACAAAGCGGGCGAGAGCTATCTCGGAAAGGACATCTGGGCCGTCGACCTCATGGCGCCGCTACAGGCCAGTCACTGGTCCCACGTGAAGGCGTCTACCTACAAACCGACAGTGATCTATTCGGCCCGGCAGCACGCAAACGAGGTGTCGTCGACGAGTCACGTCCTGAGGCATGCCGAGCTACTCCTGACCGACCCCGATCAACGCGACAAGCTCACGGGCGTAAACGTGATCGTGCATCCGTTTACGAATCCGGACGGCGCGCAAACTGCCTACGACCTATACCGGCTCACCCCCGACTACATCCTCCACGCCGGCTACCTCGGCTCGCTCGGCCAGGACGCAACCACGGGCGGTGGCGACGATCATCCGATCTACCCCGAGTCCACGGTTCGCGGTCGACTCTGGGAGACCTGGCTTCCGGACATCTTTCTCAACCCGCACGGATATCCTTCTCATCAGGTGGTCCAGCTGTTCTCAGAGTACACGGGCTTGGTTCGACGAGGTCGCGTAACCGAGAGGAACTGGGGGTTCAACAAAGGCTGGTTCATGCCGGGCTTCGGATACGTCGACAGCCCCGAGTACCCCCGTCACAAGGATGCCGCGTTCAAAATTCGTGACTACATCACCCGCGGAATCAACTCGAATCGTGACGTGCATGACCTGAACCAGAGGGCCTACGGACGCTACCAGCGCTACGGCGCCCAGTTCGACCCTGACGTATTCAACCTCCCGATGACCGACAGCGTCATGATCGAGATGCCTCTCAAGGGTTCCAGTGGGGCCGGTGGGGGCCGTGGGTACAACCCGCGTGTAACGATCTGGAGCGGAACGACCGAGGCCCCAGACGAGACCGCCTATGGTCCATGGATGGAACTCATGGGCAAAGCGGGCCTCTCATGGGATCAAGCCATCACGGACTACCTGTTCGAGGGTGATCACGAGGTGAATCGATCAGGCACTCGGTTCTTCGAGGGCGTGTCACTCCGGATGAACCGACCTCGTCCGCCGGAAGAAAAACCGATGGGGGATCCACCCATCTCAGAGGGCAACCGATAATTGTGCCAACTCGGACCGCGCACACAGGGGTCTGGGTCAGTACCTTTAGCGCTCACACCTTTCCGGTCGACTCCAAACCCTCCCCGATCGATATGAAGAATGCGCTCCTGACCCTGATGGTCCCGTTCACTCTCGCGGCTTGTGGCGGAACGGACTCACAGGCTGACTCTGCTCCGGCTGCAGATCTTGATGCCGGCACGGTGACCATCATTACTCCGATGAACGGAGCCCTCATCAACGGCACCGACATCAGCGTAACGCTGGCATCAACCGTTTCGATTCTTCCTGCTGGCGACCTGACTGAGGGGAGTGGCCACCACCACCTCTACCTCAACGCAGAGCTCGCACCCGCCGATCAGCCTGTGCCTTCGGTGCCGGGAAGCATCATCCACATGGGTGACGCCTCGACCGCCTACGTGTTCGAAGACGTCCCAGCAGGTGAATACACCCTGATCGCGGTAGTCGCGGACGGTGTACACGTTCCGTTGCAGCCATGGGTGGTTGACACCGTCCGGTTTACGGTCGCGAACCAGTAGGCCGAAGACCCTCGCCCCCAGGGGCGACTACAGCCGCCTGAACGACCCCGTCGTTTCGATGACGACCCGAAAGCCATCAACCTTGTCCGGGACCTTGGCAGCCACCGCTTTGTCGCTCGCATAAACCAGAAGGCGCGGCGAACCATTCCTCTGCCGATGGCGGCCCCCAAAATACCCGCTCGTCCAAGGACTTTCGCCTGGACGAAGCGGCGTTGAAAACGGGCGAAGCTCCGACCAACTCTGTGGAAGTCGCCAATCTGACCGTTACACGCCAAGTTGGCCTCTTCCCACCGATTCACCCGTCCGCCTCTTAGAGTCGGACCCCGCTTCGATCCAGGAGGCCTCCATGGCCCGCACCGACCTCTGGCGCCTGTTCAATACTTCACTGATTCTCGCCTTTACGACCGCCATCTTCACGGTGCCGGTTCTGGCGCAGCGTGCCGGAGGGGCCGGGCAGGCAGGCCCGCTCCCATCCATCGCCGAGAAGACTGAGGGCATGGAGCAGATGGAAGGGTTCCTCCCACTGTACTGGGACACATCCCTCGGTCAGCTCTGGATGGAGATCCCACAGCTCGATACCGAAATGGTCCACTTCATGGGCTACGGCGCTGGACTCGGATCGAACGACCTAGGGCTCGATCGAGGCGCCCTCAGGGGTTCGCGTATCGTGAAGTTCGAGCGCATCGGTCGAAAGGTCATGATGGTTCAGCCGAACTACCGTTTTAGGGCAACTTCGGACAATCCAGATGAGGTCCGGGCGGTCCAAGATGCCTTCGCCCGCTCGATTCTCTGGGGCTTCACCGCCGAGGCGGAAACCGACGGACGGGTCCTGGTCGACCTGACGGATTTCCTTCTCAGAGATGCGGTCAATTCCGCTGGCAGGATGAGCCCGGGAACGTACCGACTCGACACCAGTCGAAGCTCTGTCTATCTCGACTACACAAACGCCTTCCCCACCAACACCGAGATGGAAGTCGAGCTCACCTTCGTCCAACAGGGCGGCGGCGGTCGCGGTTTCGGCCGCGGCGGCGGCGGAATCCAGGGTGTTGGACAGGTCGCGGCCACGGGTGAGGCCGCAAGCATCCGCCTGCATCATTCTTTCCTTGAGCTGCCCGACGACAACTATGAGCCTCGGACGTTCGATCCGAGGGCGGGCTACGGCGCAAGCACCTTCCAAGACTACGCCACCCCGCTCGGTGAGGACATGACACAGCGTTTCATCCGACGCCACCGGCTCGAGAAGCGTGATCCGAATGCGGCGGTGAGCGACCCGGTCGAGCCGATCATGTACTACCTCGACCCGGGGACACCGGAGCCGGTCCGTTCTGCGCTTCTCGACGGGGCCCGCTGGTGGAATCAGGCCTTCGAAGCAGCCGGCTTTCGTGACGCCTTCCGGGTCGTGATGCGCCCCGACTCCATCAGCTCGCTCGATGCACGCTACAACGTGATCAACTGGGTGCACCGCTCAACACGCGGTTGGAGCACGGGAGGCTCTGTGTCGGACCCGAGGACCGGAGAGATTCTCAAGGGTGTGGTGACCCTCGGGTCACTCCGAATCCGCCAAGACTACATGATCGCGGAAGGGCTACTCTCGCCCTACGCCACCGGAGACGAGGCTCCGCCGGAGCTTGAGGCGTGGGCTGTGGCGCGCATTCGTCAGCTTGCGGCGCATGAGGTCGGCCACACGATCGGGCTCGGTCACAACTACTACAACAGTACGGCCGGCCGTATCTCGGTCATGGACTACCCGCACCCGCTGGTCGAGCTGAACGGGAACGGGACGCTCGACTACTCCGAGGTGTACGACACGGACATCGGCGAGTGGGATATCGCAGCCATCGCGTACGGATACCAGGACTATGCAGACGGGGCCGACGAGAATGTGGAACTCCGAAGAATCATCGACGACGCCTGGGACGACGACGTGCGCTACATGTCGGGTCAGGATGTCGCGACTACGCCTCAGGCCGACCAATGGGCGAACGGCAACGACATGGCGGAGGAGCTCGAACGGATGATGGACGTCCGCGCCGCCGCGCTCGATCGCTTTGGTGAGGCAGCGATCCGGAACGGTCGTCCGATGGCAACCATCGAGGAGGCCCTCGTTCCGCTGTACATGCATCACAGGTACCAGACAGAATCAACGGCTACGGCGATCGGCGGTGTCGCGTACACGTACGCAATGCGTGGCGATGGCCTGACACCGGTCTGGCGCGTGTCCGCGGATCAGCAGAACCGATCGCTTGACGCGTTGATCAGGACCATCTCGCCCTCTGAGCTCACGCTTCCAGAGTCGGTGGTCAACGCCATCCCGCCCCGCCCACCGGGATTCGGCCGCACACGAGAGTTGTTTCCCCGTTATACGGGGTCCGCATTTGACGCAGTCACTCCTTCGGTCGTGGCGGCGAGCCTCACGGTGAACTCTCTCCTCACATCCGATCGCGCGGCACGAATGGTCGAGCAAAACATGTTCGACTCCGACCTCCCGGGTCTCGATGACGTCCTCGAGCGGCTCGTCGCAGGTTCCTTTGGTGCCAGCGCGAACGGTGCCTATGAGCAGGAAGTGAAACGGGCGGTCGAGGGAGTAGTAGCCGACCGGATCGAGTGGCTCGCGGCGAATGCTTCGATGCCGGCAGTTCGAGCCATTTCAACCGCGACGCTTCAGTCCATCCAGGCGAACCTGGTGGCGTCGCCCGATTCACCGCACGCCGCTCTGATCGCGATGGACATCCAGCGCTTCCTGGATCGGCCAGCAGAAGCTTCGACAATCCCGGGCGCGGTCGCTGCGCCTCCAGGCGCCCCGATCGGTCAGCCGGCCATGGACTGGATTGGGAACCTCGGTATCGGGCAGCCGGCCATGGAGTGGCTGAGTCTGTCCGAGGCATGGTGCAGTTCCGAGGATCACTGGCACGAGTAAGTCAATCTTCCAAGTCATTGGCATTCCACACCTTATGGCTATCGCGGGGAACGACCTACATGCGCGCGCGTCGGACGCCGGGGTACTGAGCTGGCTCCGGCCAGACCTGCGAGGGCCCGAAGGGTTAGAAACACCGCATCTTCGCCCCGAATGATTGTGCTATTCGGTATGGCACACAGCGAAATCGGTCCTTATTCTTTCAGTACGGTCTCGCGTGACCGCAGCGCTCAGCCTTTTTGTGGCTATGCGTGTCATGCTAGTAACCGAAAAAATCTGACTCCAAGTAGTTGCCTGAGGCTGGAATGAACGCATCAACGTCCGCAATGCTCATCGCAGGGTTGCTCCTCCTCGGGCTCACCGGAGATACCGGCTCCCATCAGGCCGACCCCGTCTTCGCTTCGCACGGCGCAGCTCCTGTTGACCTGCTGGAGATGAACTCCAACGAGGTCATCGAAGAGTATTGCACCCGGTGCCACAGTGAGCAGAGACAGCGCGGCGGCCTCGTTCTCGAAGGCTTCGACGTCGACGCCGCCACGGACCACGCGGACATCGCCGAACGGATGATCAAGAAGCTTCGCGCGGGAATGATGCCGCCCTCTGGTGCACGTCGCCCGGAGGAGAAAGTCCTCGCCGACCTCGCCTTAGAACTGGAGACGAAACTCGACAAAGCTTGGGAGAAGAATCCCGAACCGGGTACACGCGTCTTCCAACGTCTGAATCAGGCCGAATATGGTGCCGCTGTTGAGCATTTACTCGGCATTAGAGTAGACGTCTCGAGCTTCCTCCCACTCGACACAAAGAGCGCCAACTTCGACAACATCGCCGACGTCCAGATGCCTTCGACCACCGTCGTCGAAGGCTATCTCCGGGCAGCCGGCCAGATCAGTCGCCTCGCACTTGGGGACCCCGAGGCTGAGATCGGGAACACGATCTACCGCATGCCTCGGGTGGCTTCACAGAAAGAGCAGACTGAAGGTGCACCGTTTGGCACCCGAGGCGGCCTTTCCGTAGTGCACAACTTCCCGGCGGACGGGAAGTACGTGTTCCACATCATGCCGTACGATGCGGTCGAGGGAGAAGTCTTCGGACGGACCTACGGAACCGAGCAGATCGAAGTCTCCGTTGATGGCGAGCGGGTCGCGATCATGGAGATTGATCGCTGGATGCACTTTTCCGAGCCGTCCGGCCTCAACATGCGGACCGATTCAATCCAGGTGCCGGCAGGACCCCACCGGGTCACAGCAGCCTTCATTCGCCAGTTCGAAGGCGACGTCGACGACCTGATCCGCCCCATCGACCACACCTTGGCCGACGGCCAAATCGGCATCGGATATGGTGTAACGACCCAACAGCACCTGCAAAGGATGACGGTGCTGGGGCCGTTCGAGGTGACCGGCGTCTCCGACACCCCGACCCGCAGCCGCGTCTTCACCTGCCGCCCGACCTCACTCGATGAGGAGCGGCCCTGCGCCGAAAGCATCGTTCGCGCCCTCGCCGAACGAGCCTACCGCCGTGATGTGAATCAAGACGACCTCGTTGGCTTAATGCAGTTTTACGACCAAGGATCTGAGAAGCGCGGCTTCGAAGGCGGTATCCGTCTCGCCCTTCAGGCAGTCCTTGCAAGCCCGCACTTCATCTTCCGGATGGAAGAGGCTCCCAAGGGCGTCGAACCTGGTGAGATATACGAGATCGCGGATACGGACTTGGCCTCCCGTCTGTCGTTCTTCCTCTGGGGTTCGCCGCCGGACGAGAAGCTCGTGGAGCTAGCCGAGAAGGGCGATCTGTCAAAGGATCGCGTACTCGAGGAGCAGGTGCGCCGGATGCTCGCCGACCCGAAGGCTGCGGCACTCGCGACTCGCTTCGGTTCGCAGTGGCTGCGCCTGCAGGACCTCGACAAGATCCGACCAGATGCTCTGAGTTATCCCTATTTCGACCAGACGCTCGCGGACGCGATGCATCGCGAGACCGAACTTCTTTTCGACTTCATCCGGACCGATGACCGGCCGATCACCGACCTGCTTACTGCTGATTACACGTTCGTAAACGAGCGCCTCGCCCGGCACTACGGGATTCCCGGAGTCCTCGGCACAGACTTCCAGAGAGTGCAGTATCCCGACGCGTCGCGTCGCGGA
The DNA here is from genome assembly GCA_028823235.1 of Longimicrobiales bacterium. NCBI lineage: Bacteria > Pseudomonadati > Gemmatimonadota > Longimicrobiia > Longimicrobiales > Longimicrobiales bacterium. The sequence goes on from JAPKBW010000001.1 coordinate 46,170, forward strand.
CTGCTCGGGCACGGCAGCATTCTGACTCTCACCTCACACGCGAACCGCACCTCTCCGGTGCTCCGTGGAAAGTGGGTGATGGAAGTTCTACTCGGGTCTCCCCCGCCCCCGCCGCCACCGAACGTACCCGCACTTGAAGAGACAGAAGGAGCCGAGGACGGCCGTTTCCTCACGGTGCGTGAGCGTATGGAACAGCACAGGGCAAATCCTGCCTGCAGTTCCTGCCACAACGTAATCGACCCCATCGGTCTCGCGTTCGAGAATTTCGACGTGACGGGTGCGTGGCGCGCACGTGACGGCGGCAACTTGGTAGACCCGAACAGTGAGCTCTATGACGGATCGCCAATCAGCGGAGTCGCTGACCTTCGGGACGCCATCATGAGCCGCCCCGAGGTCTTCTATCGGATCTTTACCGAGAACCTGATGGCCTACGGACTTGGTCGACGGGTTGAGTACTACGACATGCCGGCTATCCGTGCGATCACAGGAGACGCCAGAAAGAATGAATACCGGCTTTCATCTTTTGTGATCGGCATCGTCAATGCACCGGCATTCCGTAGCTCCCGAGCTGCACAGCCGATGGCCGTGCAGCCAGTCACAGATTCGGGCACCAACTGAGTATCAGACTTTAGAAACACACCAACCTCAAGCGAGGCTGTAACAGATGGATTTCATCACCGGAAAGCACATTTCTAGACGGGCGCTGCTCAAAGGCATGAGCGCTTCAGTCGGACTGCCGCTTCTCGACGCCATGGTCCCCGCAGGGCGCCCTCTGGCGGCCACGGAAGCTGGGCGAGCCGCCGACGCGACCCGTCTCGTGTGTATTGAGAACGTGCATGGCTCCGCGGGCAGCAACGACCTCGGCGCCTCGCTCGGCCTATGGGCTCCGAAGGAAGAGGGAAAGGACTTCGACCTGACCGACAGCTCGATGAATCCACTCGATCCGTATCGGAAGCACCTGACCATTGTCAGTGATACTGATTCCCGTATGGCGGATGCCTTTTCGCCCGGCGAGATCGGCGGTGATCACTTCCGCACGACAGCCGTATTTCTGACGCAGTCGCACCCGAAGCAGACACAGGGTTCGGATGTGTTCGCAGGGCCATCGTTCGACCAGATCTACGCACAGCACCTAGGTGACGCGACGCCCATCCCCTCGATGCAGCTCACCATCGAGAACGTCGATCAGGCCGGTGGGTGTGCCTACGGCTACTCCTGCGTTTACACAGACACGATCAGCTGGGCGTCGGCTACGCAGCCACTTCCGATGATCCGTGACCCGCGGGCCGTCTTCGAGCAGCTCTTTGGTGCCGGAGGCACGGCCGAGCAGAGAGCCGAACGCCTCGCTACCGACCGCAGCATCCTCGACTGGGTCATGGGTGAGATGTCCGGCCTCCGTCGAGACCTTGGCCCGGCCGATCGTCACCGCCTTGACCTTTACACGACCAACATTCGCGAACTGGAACAGCGGATCCAGCGCATCGAGGTTCAGAACTCGAGTGGTGAGGAACGCAACATCCCAGAAGCACCGGTGGGCGTTCCAGACGACTTCGCCGAGCACATGAACCTGATGTTCGACCTCCAGGTGTTGGCGTTCATGGCCGACGCGACCCGTGTTTTCTCTCTTAAGATGGCACGCGACGCTTCTCCGCGAGTCTATACGGAAAGCGGTACGGACGCGCCGTACCATGCAGCATCGCATCACGGTGGGCGTGAAGAGCGCGTTCGCGATTTCGCGAAGATCAACACCTACCACGTCTCGATGATTCCCTACTTCCTCGACAAGCTCGCAGCAGTCACGGAAGGAGACGGGACGCTCCTCGACAAAACGATGGTCATGTACGGCTCTGCCATGGCGGATTCGAACCTTCACAACCACATCCGCTGCCCGCTGTTCATGGTGGGTGGAGCCAACGGCATGCTGCAGGGCGAGAACCACGTTCGGGCCACCCCGGGCACTCCGATGGCGAACGTCATGCTGAGCATGCTGCACAAACTCGGTGTCGAACAGCAGGAATCGTTTGGAAACAGCACAGGCGAATTCTCGATCTAAGTCCAGCGGAGGCAGCGCCTCCGGGAGAAACACATGTCGATAAAAAACACGACCCATCGCTTGGCTGGAATCTTTGCTCTCAGCCTGCTCCTCGTGGCAGCGACTGCCCCGGCGGAGTCACCCGTGGCAGACGCCGCGCAGGACCGCGATGTCGCACAGGTCAGGATGCTTCTTCAGCAGGGCGCGGACGTCAACGCGGCCCAGTCCGACGGGCTTACCGCGCTTCACTGGGCCGCATTGAACGACGATGCTGAGATCGTGGGTCTTCTGCTCTACGCAGGTGCGACGGTTCGACCGCTGACACGTGTGGGTGCGTACACGCCACTCCATCTGGCGTCGAGGGCCGGGCACGATGCCGTCGCACGGGCACTTCTCGACGGTGGGGCCGACGCCAACCAGTGGACATCGACAGGTGTGACCGCGTTGCACTTCGCGGCTCAGGCCAACTCAAGCGCGACGATTCGCGTCCTAGTGGAGCATGGTGCTGACCTGAACGCGCCGGATGGATTCCAGAGCAGGACACCACTCGTCTTTGCGGCTTCTCGCAACGCGGTCGCCGCAGTTTCGACGTTGCTGGACCTGGGTGCGGATCCATCTCTAGCGACGGACCTCAAGGACTACAAGTCGATGAGCGCGCTCGACGGCGACGACCGTGCGCACCGCTCTCGACTGCGTGCGGCTGAGGCCGGCAGGGATCCTGTCATGAACGACAATCAGGATCGTTTCCAGGCGGCGCAGGCTGCCATGCCGGACAGCGCTGCGGCCGAAGAAGACGAGGACGAGGACGAGGTGCACGCCGACGATGAGGATATCGTGGCAGCAGAGGCGAAGGGCAAGCAAGAAGCGGTGATCTCCGGGACCGGTAAACTGAGTGAGATTCCGTTGGCGCTGGCGGTCGATGAAGAACACATCGACGAAGAAGAAGTAGAGGACGAAAAGCCTGCGGCGCCCGCGATTCGAGCTCTTTCCTCGGCTGAGCAAATCGGCGTCCAGGGTGGAATGACTGCACTTCACTACGCGGCCCGTGAAGGTCACATCGCGACAGCGAAGCTTTTGGTCACCGGGGGGGCAGATATTGATCAGCCGTCCAACGGCGATCTCACGACCCCGCTTCTCGCTTCAGTGATCAACGGCAATTATGATCTCGCGCTGGTCCTCTTGGAGCTCGGCGCCGACCCAAATGCTCTGAGCGATGACGCCGCAGGGCCGCTGTTCGCCACGCTCAACATCGAGTGGTCGCTTCGCACCTGGTACCCACAGCCACAAATGTTCAGGACGCAGGAAGCTTCCTACCTCGACTTGATGGAAGCCCTACTCAAGGCCGGCGCTGATCCCAATCAGCAAGTCAGTACCCACATCTGGTACGCGGCCTACAACGCGGGGCGAATGGGCGTCGACTTCACGGGTGCAACGCCTTTCTGGCGAGCTGCATACGCCACCGATGTGACTGCGATGCGACTGCTTCAGTCTTATGGAGCGGACCCAAACCTGTGGACTACGAAGCTCCCATCCCGTCGCCGCAACTTCGATCCGGGCAACCCAGTCAGCGGGGACGATGAAGACGATGATGAGCTCGATCCGTCCGGGCTGCCTGAAGTGCCTGTCGGTGGGCCCGCAGTGCATCCGATGCATGCGGCCTCCGGTGTCGGCTTCGGCACATCTCGGGTCGCTCAACAGCACCGCAGTGTGCCAGACGGATGGCTTCCGTCGATGAGATATTTCATCGAAGAGCTGGGCATGGACCCCAACGTGCGCGACATGGATGGGTTCTCTCCTCTTCACATGGCGGCAGCACGCGGTGACAACGAGACGATTCTCTACCTCGTCGAACAGGGCGCAGATGTCACACTCGTCAGCCGCCGCGGACAGACCACGGCGGATATGGCGAACAGCCCAGAGCAACGCGCCCAGCCCCACCCGGCGACAATCGCACTACTCGAGAAGCTTGGGTCAGAGAACAACCACAATTGCCAGTCCTGCGGAACCGGCGGCAACTGAGGAATTTCCTCAGTTGTCCATTTGATAATAAGGAAGCAGGAATGAAGAAGTCAGTCTTTTGCGGTCTCGTATTGGCGACGCTCGGGGTCGCAACCTCAGTGTCTGCACAGGACACTGAATGGAACCGCTACACGCTCGAGGATCTCGGTGGTGTGTTTGTCCGGATTGAGGTCGGCGATGCCTGCGCCGCTGCCGGGATCACTGCCTCGTCTTACGAGGCGGACGTATCGCTCAAATTGATTGAGTCGGAAGTCGGGGTCCTGACCCAAATCGAGATGCTGGAGAACCCTGCGATGCCGGAGCTCCGCGCTTCTCTTGAATGCGCCTCTGGGGCAGGCGGTGTGGATGGATCCGTGGCTTGGTCTGTCGGCCTCCGAGTGCAGCAGGTCGCCCAGATGCTTCGCGACACCCAGATCACCCTGCCTGAGTCCGTGACATGGTACTCCACGGACCTTGGGATCTCGACGTCGGGTGCGGTCACCGATGCGTTGGGAGCTTCGCTAATGGCTGAAATCGAGAAATTTGTCGAAGCCTGGACGTCTGCGAACACAGAGGATGCAGAGGTCGGCAACGACTGACCTCTACGGCCCTCTGACGGCCCAACCGTCGTTGAACATCTGAGGGCGTGAGTTTCTTGCCTTGGACATGCGGGCGAGGCATCCTTTTCCATCGCCGCGGACCGCAACGATGCCGAGGGCCAGTCATTCAACGACGGCGGCTATGCGATGTTCATTGACGTTACGGACGAGAACATCCAGTCCGATGAGAACGGCAATCCGGTGATTACGCTCCGGATGCGATATGACGCATGGAAAGCACAGAACGGAGTGCACTGACCTCAGGGCGGGGCACTGCCCTGAGAAGGTGCGCTGGACGGATCGCTACATGCCTTTTCGGGACTGAATGACTCGAACCGTCTGATCAATTCTCCACTTGAGAAGCTCTTCACCGACAGCGATCGTATTCCCGAGCGGTGTCAGCGACACCCCGTTGATCGAGGCGTTACCGGCCCGAACCCGCTGCTCGTAGCGCACGGTCTCCGGATCGACACTCGCCTGCATCGCGGTCAGCCAGTAGTTGTCGTGCCAGCCTTGGCTCTCCTCGACGATGCCGAAGGTGTCCTTCATGTGCTTCTGCACGCCGGCATTGTCGTAGAACTCCCCAATGAAGAGTGCCTTGTTTGAACCCCACTCGGCATTCAGTCGTGAGGCGACCGCCTCCATGCCGGTCTGGTTCCCACCGCTGTCTCCGATGTAGATGATCCAGTCGAAGCCATGTTGATCGAGGCTTCTTCCGACATCCTCGAGCATCGCCTCGAATGTCTCCTGACGGACCGTAAGCGTCCCCGGATACCGCATGTGCCCGGTCGGAGGATTCAGGTCGCCCTCGGGGACCAATTTGATGATCGGGGCGCACAGCGCGTCGCCAAGTTTGCGAGCGATGCCCTCACAAGCCGCCTTGAGCACATAGTTGTGCTTCCCCATCGCGACGTAGGGTCCGTTTTGTTCGATCCCCCCTGTCGAGACGATCGCGGTGCGGGCTCCGTCTGCCATCGCATCCCTGATCTCGAGCCACGTCATCTCTTCCAGCCAAATCGTATTCAGAGCGGACATTGGCCGCTCCATGACGATCTCGTCTTCAAATGCCACCTGACCAGCCAAGGGCATGGCGAACGCCGCCACCACGAAGAGGGTGACAAAAGGGCGGATGTTGTTCATAGTGTGCCTCCGATTCAGGTCCGTACGGCATTCTACAGCAGGAAAAAACTCATGGCGAACCGGCTCGCGCCACTCGGTCTAGCTCTCTCCGTCTCCATCGCAGCCTGCGGCGCTGACTTCGCCCCCTCGGCGGACGTTCCCGACAGTGTCGAACTGCCGGCCGATCAGATGGTACGCACCGCGGATCCCTATGCACGTGGCTACACAGACGACGACTTTCCTCGCATTCAGGAGCTCGCCGCAGGTGTGTACTCCTACGAGCAGCTTCGCTCGGCGGGAGACGAGAAGTTCACCACCGTGAGCCTGTTCGTGGTCTCAAGTGAGGGCGTGCTCGTCGCCGACGGCCAGGGGAGTGTCGAGGAGACGCAACGGATGATCGACGCGATCGCTGAGATCACCGACCAGCCAATTACAAAGGTGGTCGTGAACTCCGACCACGGTGACCACACTGCAGGCAACTCGGCCTTTCCTGTCGACGTGCAGTACTACGCCCATCCCTGGTCGATCGAAGTCGTAGGCAGCGCCGTCCGCGACGGTGCGGAAACGCCACTGTGGGTGCAGACCGCCGAGCCCGTCGAAGACAGAACTGTCTTCGAGATGGGGCGCACCTCGGTGGAGATTCACTTCCTCGGCCGGGCACACACGGGCGGAGATCTGGTGCTATACCTGCCGGAGGAGAAGATCATGTTCATGAGCGAGGCCTATCTGCACCGGGTCTTCCCTGCCATGCGGACGGCCTACCCGTCCGAATGGGTCGACATGATCGAGACCGCTCAGGTAATGGACGTCGACATCTACGTCCCCGGACACGGATTCGTCGACCATCCGACGGTGCTTGCCGACGAACTCGAAGTGTTCCAAGGGGCGATTCGTCTGGTTATCCAGCAGGCAGAGATGCTCTACGAAGAGGGCTTTGGCCTCGCGGACGCACAGAATCAGGCTCAGTTCGGTGACCTTGAAGGCTGGTCTCTGCGCTCGAGCCAGGGGGACCGAGCTCTTCAGCAGGTATACGCAGAGCTTGATGGCGAGCTCCCGGGAGGCAACCGGTGAGCACTGATCAGAGCACATTGATCGCCTCCTCTCGAGGCCGAGCCGGCAACGACCCGATCTTCATCTGGAACGGTGAAGCCCGGGCACGGGCCGTCGCTGGCGATGACATTCTGAACGCGACCATCGGCGCCCTCATGAACGACGATGGCACACTGTGCACCATGCCTACGGTCCTCGAGACGCTCGACCGCTTCCAGACGGCTCAGGTCGCCGGCTACGCCCCGATCTCCGGCCTCCCTGACTACCGCGAGGCGGTTGTCCAGGACCTGTTCGGGGACGGGCCGCTCGCATCTCAGGCAGTGGCGATCGCGTCACCCGGAGGAAGTGGGGCTGTCTTCGCGGCCGTAGTGAACTTCCTCGAAGATGGACAGCGGATGCTGGTGCCTCAGTACTATTGGGGGCCGTACAGGGAGATCACGACACACTCCAACCGTTCGCTCGACCCGTTCACGATGTTCACAGAGGATGGCTTGTTCGATGTCGCAGGAATGGAAGTGGCCATCGAACGGCACCTCGCCACCCAGGGTCGCGCACTCGTCGTGCTCAACTTCCCTTGCCACAACCCCACTGGCTACACGCTCACGCCCGAAGAGTGGCGCGAGGTGACCGATGCCATCAACCGAGCAGCCGCACACGGGCCCGTGACCGTTCTCATTGATGTCGCCTACATGGAGTTCGCTGGCGACGCAACTCGCGGCTGGGTCGATGCAGTACCGGCACTGATGAAGAACGCCACCGTCCTTGTGGCCTGGACGGCGTCGAAGAGCATGGCCCAGTACGGCGCTCGGATCGGCGCGATCGTTGCGCTCCATGAAGACGACGACGAACGGGCCCAGATAGACAACGCGCTCGGCTACACCGCGCGGGCGACATGGTCGAACTGCCATCACCTTGGCCAGCGCGCGGTGACAGCACTACTCACGGATCCCGAACTCTCCGCACGTGTTACTGCGGAACGAGCGGAGATCGCGGATTTACTGCGGACACGCATCGACGTATTCAACGAGGTCGCGGGAGCCTCGGGTATTCCGACACCTCGCTACGACTCCGGCTTCTTCGTCACGATGTTCACACCCGACCAAGACGAGACGGCGGCGGCGATGCGAGAACTGGGCGTCTACACCGTCCCGATTCCCGGGGCCGTGCGTGTTGCCATCTGCTCCACCCCCGCTGAGACGATTCCGCGGCTGGTAGTGGCTCTGGAGAAGGGGCTAGCCGCCGTTACCTGAGCGACCCCGGCTCGACGCGGCCCATTCGGTCCGTCTGTCCCGTATCCATAGGAGGGGGAGCGTCAGGGCACGCTTCGTCCGCCCGTGGGCCGGACGTGAAGAAGTCGAGGTACGTCGCGGTCGCGTAGGACGTGAATCCTGGAATCCCGGCCTCGATCTGGCTGTCGACGACGTGGGGGAACTCGACGAACGCCGAGTAAGGTTGGCCAGGCTGGAGCACGCCCGTGCCAATCTCCATTTCTGTCGTCCGGTAGGTCGTATACTCGCCCTTAAACGGAAGCCCGGTGTGGAAGATCCGCTCGCCCTGGCAGTCCGCGACGACAAGGAAGATCATGTCGTCAACGATTCCGCGAGGATCAGACGCTCCATTCGAGTACGAACTCCATCGGACCGTCAGCGCTTGGAAAGGATCAATCGCCATTGGGTCGGAGCGTTCATCGCCTTGCCAAAACGAGACCTCGATCGGTGCCGGGATATCAGTCTCGCCCGTGGGACCTGCGAGCCGTAGTCGAACACCACTGACTTCTGCGCTCGGTGTCCGGATGTCAAAGGAGTATTCGCCGTTTGGATAGGCGGCATCGGCCTCCTCCACCGAATCGAAGTGTCCGCCCTCCATGTAGTAGTTGTCGCCCTGGAGTTCGTACCGCATCGGCTCCGAGCCCGCCTCCGCCCTGGTCAGGCTGGCTTCAAGCAGGCTGCCACCCGGCTGGAGAAAGATCTCGGAGAAGAAGTGGTAGTTGAGCAGCGCCAACTCGCCTTTGACGTCCTGCGAATAGTTCGAGGACTTCACGAGCACGAAGAATGAGATATCCGACTGTTCGTCGGCGCACCCCGTCAGCGTCGTGACCATGGCGACTGCGCAAGCCACCGCGACCCGCCTCGGCATCCGACTCACAGCAGACCTACCGACCTGCAGCAGCCCTGCCGACCGCGATGTGCGCATCAGCTTCCGGACCGTTCATTAGCAGACCGAGGAATCCTTCTTCGATCCGCTGCGCGACATCTTCGGAGTTCGCCGTGATCATGTCCGGAAGGCCAACACGGATGGCGTGCCCCAGAACCACCATGTTACCGGCTTCACCAGCCACCCGATCACCGAGGGCTGCACTCAGGCTGCCGATTCCGCAGGCGAGGACGCTGTAACCCGGGACGTCCGCGATTTCCTGAGCGGCCTCAAGCGCGCCCGGATCCTCGATCATCAGCATGGCCAGTACCGTGCCCCCCGGGTTCATCGGGGACCAGACATCGTATTCTGAAAAAAAGCTCACGGCTTGGCGCGCTTCCTCCGGGCTACGCACGTGAGGCATCACAATACCGTCCGCGCCCGCCGCGATGGCTTCTGCAACCCGACTCCGGGCCGCATCGGCGCCGTCCGCAGAAATCGGTGGAATTCGCACGAGCAAAGTCAGAGGACTATCGACGCTCGCCATGCCCTCCGCGATCGCAGCGACGGCCTCGACGTTGTACGAGCCCTCCAGGTTCAGGAAGAGATAATCGAGGATCGGGTTCGCACCGTGCTGAGCTCCGCCCGCCGACGTGTGAATCGGTGGCAGCCGTTCGCCGTCCGGACCACGAGCACCCCGTTCACCCTCACTCGGCACGAAGATCCCGAACGCGGGCGTGCCTTGGCTCCATAGCTGGATGAGTGAAATCTGATCGACGGGCGACGCCATTTCACCCATCGAGTCTCCATCAGACTCTGAAGCGGCTCCACACGCGGCCATCGCTAGCGCACACACCAGGGAGACACCTCTTCCGTGCCACGGCTTCCACACGTTGTTCATACGACTCATTTCGACTCGTTCCTTTCTACATCGACCAGGGTGGGACTACGCCATTCATCCGGGCATACGCGATCGACTGCCCGAGGTGTTCGTTCATGTGTGTTACGAGCTGGAGGAGGACCGCCCACTCACCCACATCGCGGCCATACAGCGTGACCTCGTGCTCGAGGTCGGGCGCACTCATCTCTTCGGTGACGCTTCGCACATACGCGGTCGAGGCCTGCAGGATCTCAAGCGCTTCGTCCTTGTCCGTCACCTCCTCTTCCCAACGGCGATACTCTGCGGGCGAAACCGGCGACTCCTGGCCGAGGTTCTCATGGAGGTACATGTAGTTGTAGCGAGCGATATGCATGTAGACCGAGACGACGCTTGTGACACCCTCGCCCGGGCTCCACGAATACACTGACATCGGCATGGCCGCGGCGAGAGCCTCAATCTTCGACGCCGACGCCCCGAACTGGCCTTCGAACTCAGTAAGAAAGTTTGGCGGCGCGCTCTGGGCAGCGAGCGTGAGGGGAGTCACAAGTCCTATGGCTAGTCCGAGCGCCACTCCTGACACCGCTCTGCGAAAGCCTCTCACCGGTCTGACACCGGTCGCGTGTCCTCGGCTTCTTCCTGAAGAGTCGCGAGCACCTGCTCCCACTCAAACGTGTCACTCACACCGCGCACGTAGTGATCCATCCATGCCATCTCGCTCACGGCCTTCACGAGTCGGTTCCTCGGGTCCGGAATACCGTGGCTCCTTCCGGGATACATGAAGAGCTCGGTCGGCACCTCAAGCTTCTTGAGCGCCATGTGGAGTTCGACCGACTGCGGACTTGGGACTCTCGGGTCCCCTTCGACGACATGGATCATGGTCGGGGTCGCAGCGTTCGTCATGTACTTAAGCGGCGACTGGTCGAAGTACGTGTCGAAGTCCTCGTACAGAAAGCCGTCTCCGACGTAGAACTGCCTGTTCCGCTGGACGTCGCTCTGAGCATACATGCTGATCCAGTTCATGGTCCCGGCCCCCGAGCTGATCGCCTTGAAGCGATCGGTATGCGTCAGGATCCAGTTCGACCAGTGCCCGCCAGCGCTCCAGCCGAGCGCGCCCATTCGGTCTTCATCGACAATTCCTTCTGCGATCAGATGATCGACCCCGGTCATGATGTCGTCGAAACCGAGGGTGAAGTAGTCGCCCACAATGTCCGTGCGATGCGCATTGCCGTAGTTCCGTGAGCCCCGGTAGTTGGGCTTCAGGACGGCGTACCCTGCCCCGGCGTACACCTGCGCGCTGTAGCCTCCGTTGAAGCGGAGCACATCGGCCGAAGCCGGTCCACCGTGAATCGCGACGATGAGGGGATACCGGGTCCCTTCCTGATAGCCGACTGGGTACACGAGAATCCCGCCGACCGTGTTGCCGTCTGTCGAGGTCCAGTTGACCTCGACCTCACGGCCTAGGGCGATGTCGTCGATCTGAGGATTGAGATCTACGAGCTGTGTCCAGCGCGAGCGGTCATCGACATCGTCGATCCGGCCCACCGTGAACACCGTCGGCGGCGTCGCCGGGTCCTGGTAGTTGAGGAGAAGAGTTCCAGTATCTTCATCCCGATTCACCGAAAGCGAAGCCCGCTCCTTTGTGACCTGGCGTACTTCGTCCTTCTCGATGTCGAGCGCGTGCAGCTGATTCGTGACAGTCACGCCGGTATTGAAATAGATCGTCTTGGAGTCCTCGGACCAGAATCCGATCGAGACACTCTGATCAAAGTCCGAACCGAGCTTGCGGAAATCGCCTCCGCGGTCAGCCACCGCACGGAGATAGACGCGGTTCTCGGTCATCGTGTACCCGTCCATCTCGTCAGGCGCTGAGAAAGCGATCCACTGACCGTCGGGTGAGAATTGGGCCCCGCTCTCTCCTACCTCGAAATTCTCGGTGAGACGCTCGACCTCCCCGGTCGCAAGCTCCATGAGGTACTGGTCTGCATAGAGGCGGGAGCCTGTGATGTTTCGCTCGTACCGCTCAGGCGAGCCCCCGGTGAAAGACAGCCAGCCACCGTCGAGAGAGATCTCGAACCCATCGACGCTGTAGTTCGCATCTTCCGTGAGTCGTCGCTCACTCCCGTTAGAGACCGCAACGGTCCAGAGACTCGAAAGCGGAGTCTCCTGGTTCTTCACGTCGACAGTGAAGCCCTCCTCACGCCGACGCTTGTCGGCTTCGTCGAACCAGTCATCCCGTACGAAATAGATCGAGCCGCCGTCCGGACTCCAGTCCCAGTTTTGGACTCCCGCGGCAGCTGCTGTGATCTGGACGGCCTCCGCGCCGGTCAGGTCATTCGCGGGAAGCCGGTAGAGTTGCTGCCGCGCCTCGTCCCCACTGCGATACACCAGCCAAGTCCCGTCTGGTGAAAACGAATGCCCGGAGATCCCGTGCTCAGTATCCGTGACCTTCTGCGCCTCACCCCCATCGTGCCTCATCATGTAAAGCTGATTGTCGCTGTTGTCCGAATCGCGGTTCGAAGCAAATACAAAGAAACGGCCGTCGGGCCCCCACTGGGGCTGCGACTCGTCCTTGTCTTCGGTATACGTCAGCTGGCGACTCGAAGAAACGCCCTCTGCCATCGACACCACGTGGATGTCGGACTGCCGTTCATCTTCCTGCCAGTCGGGGGTCGTGACGGTGTAGAGCATCCAGGATCCATCGGGGCTCGGCGTCCATGCTCCACCACTTTTCATGTACTGGACGTCCATGAAGTCGAGCGGACGCTGCTGAGCGGCGACCATTGGAGCTGAGCCGCCTAAAAGAACGAGTGCTAGGATCAGGTGACGAGTGAGAATGCGCATGGGTTGCCTGCAAAGAACGGGTTCACATCTGCCGAACGTGTTTCCGGCGAAACAGGCAGGGATAATGGGCCTCGTGGACCGGTTCGGCACGGGGCCAGGCGAAAGTCATGCGCATGGCTTCTCCTGGGGGGTGGCCTTTTCAGGCTCTACTTCAGAGCTCTAAACACCTCCACATGGCGCAATTTTCATGCCTCAGAAAGTCGCAGACTCCGACTCAGCGGTGCCCTCGGCGGGACTCTCAGCGACCCCATCTGCCGCGCCCACATCGAGGCCCACAATCTTGAGCAGCTTTAGTGCGTTCCGGCTCGTAGCCAGACCGGGCCGCAGCACATAGTCGAACGAAAGCACACGATCGCCTTTTTCTTCGACCGTTTCGCGGAAATGAACCTTCGTGGACGTCGGATCGAGTTGCGGATCGTCATGCAACGTAAGGTCATGTGTCGTGACCGCCCCGATCGCGTTCGACGCGAGCAGATGCGTCACGATCCGCCGCGCGGCAACCCTCCGCTCCTCGGAATTGGTGCCCTGGAGCACCTCGTCGATGAGGTACAGAAGAGCCGGCTCCCCCGGACCGGCAGCTGCGGCGTCGACGAGGGCCTTGAGGCGCAGCAACTCGGCCATGAAGAGCGACACACCTCCGGTCAGCGAGTCCCTGATTCTCATCGAGCTAAACGTGCGGAGCGGGGACAGCACCACGCTTGTGGCACAAACGACCGATCCGGTCTGTCCGAGCACCGCAGCAAGGCCGATCGACCGGAGCAGCGTACTCTTCCCCGACATATTTGACCCCGTGACGAGCAGGTAACGTCCTGGAGCGTCGAGACTCACGTCACTCGTTCGGACCACGTCGTCCGACAGAAGTGGATGCCCAAGTCCCTCGGCCTTGAGCCCAACGGCCGATTCGTCAAATTCAGGAAAAACCCACGACGGCTGATCGTGGGCGAGCGTGGCAAACGCCGAGAGCGCCTCCAGTTCACCCAGGGTATCGAACCAGTCGCCAACATGGGAGCCGGCCCGCACACGCCACTGCTCAAGTCCCCGGGCGACGTGGACATCCCACAGAAGGATCGGGGAGATCACATGGTGCAGCATCGACGCGCGACTGTCTGCGGCATCGAGGAGACGTTCCAGTTTCCGAATCTCCTCCGAAGCCGGATGGCCAGTCTCACCACCCAGCCGGTTCAGGCGCGTGGACAGTTCCGGTGTAGGACCAACGTATCCCTCCCAGGCTGCGAAGAGACGATGGTGCCCGCGGAGTCCTCGACTGAAGCGGCTCGCACGGTCGAGGAACGGCGTCAGAGCCTTTCCCCACCGCCACGCCAAGGCAGTCTGCACGACCCAGAGTAGCGCCCATGCCGCGAACGGCACCGGCAGCCCGGCGACCCAAGCGACGAACAGCGGGACCGATACAGCGGGCAACACACGTGATGCTATGACAGCCCACGCGGGAAGGGCTCCACCCTGCGTCGGGTCGAAAACCGGAGGCGTCGCGAGCCATTTCGAGAACCCTGCCCATTGAGCTGGATCCATCGGGTCGATCAAAAGTGCTTCTACCGTGAGCGATTCCCGTCCGACTACGTCGTCGGCCAACCCTCTCACGGCGGGCTGACGTCCACGTATTTCGGAGGGGGTCGCCGGTGCCGTGAGCCATTGAGCCACCGTGGCCGAGCCAACAGGTGTGGGCGTGGGTCCGAGGAGTCCTCGAATAGACGCAGGACCAAAGATGTCGAGATCCACGATGTACGGATGCGTGTCGTCCTGGCCGGAGGTGGTTTCGAGTAGGGGGTCGACCGCACCGAATCGCTCGTACGCCTCAGCCAGCCCCTCCCAGTTCCTGGACGTCCGGTGCATGCCGGCTTCGCTCAGCAGGAGGGCGGCTTCCTGTCGCCGCAGAGCCATCTTCAGCTGCCGGTGATGCACTACCATCCAGAAAAAGCCGACCAGGGCCACCAATGCGAAGCCCGTCGGAAGCGCAGTCGGTAGCGGAAGCTCGTTCCTGACCGACGCCGCAACGGCGCCGACCACAAAGATAAGAAGCCTAGCGATCTCTACCTGCCTGGCCCGATGGGACAGAGTGTGGACGTCCGCGGAACGCTGCTCGAACGCCGCTCGGTATTGGGCACCCGGGTGGCTCACCTCTCCGGGATCTGCCACACTACTCGACCGATTCAACGACACTGACCTCCATGCATCCACGCAATCTCTCTATTAGCAGGCGCTGCAGTTCAGCAGTACTAAGCGCCCTGGCCTTCTCCGCCTGTTCCGGAACGGACACTGGCGACAACGCCCCCGTCCGCCCGGACGACGTGCCCGCGTTACACCACGTCGGGCTGAATTCGCTTGATCCGGAACGTGCGATTGAATGGTATCTCAGCGTCTGGCCTTCCGCAGAGCGGGCCGAGGTGGATGGGATCCCTTCAGTCGCTGGGGAAATGTACCTCCTCTTCGACCAGGTCGGAGCGCCACCGCCCGGTGATTTCGTTCCAGAACTCGGTCGTTCGGACACACAGAGCGCGTTCTGGCACATCGGGGCCTTCGCGAACACCACCGATATGGACGGAGAACTTGGAGCCGCAGGGATAGAACACTTGCCGCTGTACACCGGGCCGGAAGACCGCTCCGGCGTCTGGCGCTCTGGTCTGACGCCGTACAACGGAATCGTCAGTGCAGCAGATGTGGCGACGGCTGAACGAGTCGAGAATCGCCCGGGCGGCTTCAGCTACGTCTTGGCTCCGGACGGTGTGCTCTTCGAGTTCACAGGAGGCGCAGGAACCACCCGTTCGCTCTCACACGTGCACTTGTTCCAGGAGGAGCCGCAGTGCGCGGCGAACTGGTACGTAGAGTTTCTGGGAATGTCGCTGCCGCCGATCCGGAACGAGGACGACACGACCTCGCCAAGACCCCCATACGAACCCTGCAGGGCACCCACGGGGGAAGCTGGCTGGCCATCGCTCGAGACGGTCGGGACGATCCGCCAACCAAGAGGTACCGTCGTACACGGTAGCGGGACGATCTCCTGGTATCCGCGTCAGTGCGCAGGCGGCCGTTGTGGCAGTGCCGAACCGCTCGTGCCGTCGCGAGGACAGGCCCTCGACCACGTCTCCTTTGCAGTTGAAGACGTCGCTGCTTGGCGAGCATGGCTCGGAGCGAACGACATCGTGATCCTCGAGGACGTCCACGACTTCGATGGCGGACAGGCTTTCATGTTTGAAGGCCCTGACCGGCTGTCGGTCGAGCTGGTGTCTGGCACACGTCACTGACCGACGAATTAGTCATGCGAATTTTGAAAGGAAAGTTGGCCGGACGATCGCTGGTGTCGCCTAGCAGAAACGTTCGCCCGACGGCGGAGAGCGTGCGGGATCGGGGGCTTGAAGCGATGGGCGCAGATCTGACCAAGGCCCGGTTCTTGGACCTGTTCGCAGGGGCAGGTGGTGTCGGGCTCGAGGCGATATCGAGAGGAGCTCGGTCCGCCGACTTCGTGGAAAATGGCGGACCGGCTCTCCATTCGCTGAAGGCGAACGTTGCGGCGATGCGTATCGGAAAAAAGGCGCGCGTGTTCAAGAAGGACGTTGTCCCGTGGATCGAACGGCTTGGCCCCGACAGCTACGACATCGCCTGGGTAGACCCTCCGTATGGCTCACGGAAGCTCGATCGCGTGATTCAAAAGTGGAAACGCGACGCCTTCGCGAGGATTCTGATCCTCGAGCACGATCGAGAGCACGACCTGCCGATCACGGGGGAGCACATCGACTTCGAAGGTCCCACCCGGATCACCATAGTCCGAGCTGAGCCGAGCCCGGAATAGACGTGGAGTCGGAGAACGAGGCCTGCGCCTCATGAACGTCGGAATCGACATTCGGGTGACAACGATGTCGGCGTCCGATACATCGACAACGTGATCGTCCGCTAGCTACTTCGCCGTCCAGGCGATCCAGTAGTCGTCGATCGAGTCATCGTCGGTCGCGAGTTCGTCATCTCCAGCAGGCAGATCATTCAGCCGCAGGATGTAGGTCAGGACATCTGTTACCTGCTGCCGTGACAGACTCCACGGATCGTCGTAGGGCATACGGTCGTTGATGTAGTACCAGAGCTGGAAAACCGACTGCGCCTCCCAACGGCCCTGGAATCCGGTGTCGGTCCAGTCCACCGCGTCGTGGCACTCCGAGCAGGTGGTTCGGAAGAGGTCCTCCCCACGATCGGCCTGAGCCATCGTGAAGATTCCGTCCGCGGTGGTCGGCTCGGCGGCCTCCTCTAACTCGGGCCCCGGCTGCGCGGGGGCTGGCGTCGGCCCGGATCCTGTTCCGGACGAACATGCTGCGAGAAGAGCTACCGCAAAGGGCGCACAAAAAGTGCGAACGGTCCTGGCCATCGGCATGCGTGTTTGGGAGGGTCCGCCCGTGAGCGGAGTGGCGGCACCGTTCAGTGCCTCCGTGCTCTTTTCAATCTAGGGGAACCCGGCGGGAGGCCGAAATATTGAAGTTCCCGACTAAGACCTGAGCCAGTCTAGCGCCTGAGTTCGAATCGTCGGTAGCCACGAGTGCGCGAAGAGCACCACGGCGCAGATCATGATTCCGTTCCAACCTCGTGGGCACTCAGATGCCTTCCATCGCGTCGAGCGGCATCCAGCCGACCTTGCCATCGTCGAGCACTACCTCGGCCCATGACCCGGTTCTCTGGTCGATACGGAGGCGTGTGCCCTCGTGCACTTCAAACAACGTCAGGTCGTCGTCCTCGGCAGGGGCCGAGCGGACCGCGACCACCGCGGCCATTACAATCGCTCGGTCCGGAGTCCCGATGCCGAGTTCACGCACGACGAGGTTCAAACCCATGACGGCGACGACGATCACTCCGGCCCGTGAGGACCACCGGGCGAAGCCGGCAACAGCGTCTGTCCTCGCGAGCATGCCGAGCATGAAGCCCGCGGCAAGCGTGAGCCAGCCACTCGCGACGGACGCGATCAGAATTGGGCGAGGCAGCAGTCGCACCCACCAATCCGCCGCGGAGAAGGCCCAGAAGGTCGGCAGCGGCTCGACGGCATCGACGGTCAACGACCTCGCGAGTTCCAGATTGGCGCGGGTGTCTGCGTCACCCGGAGAGAGAGACAGTGCACGTTCCCAGTGCAAGATCGACCGGGCGAGGTCGCCCGTCTTGAAGTAGGCGTTCCCAAGGTTGAACTGGAGCCCCGCGCTGGTAAAGCCCGCCGCATTCACAGCCTCATAGGCCTCAAGCGCTGTACCGTACTCCCCCGCCTCGTAGGCTTGGTTACCCCGTGCAACGATCTCTTCCTGACCCGCGGCAGACCCGGCAGCCATCGACAGGACGACCGAGCTAAGCAAGAGGCCGTGCACCCACCGGACCGGCATGAAATCGGTCATCGGAATCCCCTGTCGAGCGTGGTCATCAGGGCTCTAGCCCGTTCCACGAATCGCTCCTTCTCGCCCGCACTGCTCGTCGGCGGAGCAAAACGCTGCCGGTCGCAGTCGTCGAGGCAACTCCGTAGTTCGTCTCGAGTGTCGTCCGAGATACCTGCCCCTGCGAGTGCCCCATCGACATCCATCGTCTGGAGACCAGCTTCGGCAAGGTTCAGACGGTCAGCCACGAAACCTCTCATAGCGCTCGCGACCTCTGCATAGAACGCCCGGCTGTCATCGCCTATGGCGAGTCGCCGGGCCTCTGCGAGGCGCTTGTTGGCCACACGCCCCGCAAGCCGCCCGCGAGCATAGGCCACGTCGCCTGCGAGAAGCTCCTGATGGCGCCGTAGGGCGGCGGCTCCGGCCATGCCCGCGAGCGGGAGCAGGCCGAAGATCCAGAAGCCAGCGGACAGAAAGAGCGACCGACCGGTCGGCTGCAGGTCGAGCCTCCCCAGGCGAATGAAGCGGATATCCTGTCGCAACTCCGAGACACCACCTCTGCTCAAGGCGGCAGGTCCTTCGACGACGGTACCGGCCACGATGATCGGGACAGGGTCGGTCGCAGCCGACCGATAGGCTCCGGCTGCCTCATCGAAATAGCCGAACGCCAAAGTCGGCAGTTCACGCCTTCCCGGGGCCCGCGGGATCAGAACCCACTCGAACGTCTTGCTGCCGGTGAGGCCGTCGTCGGTGGGGGTGATGGTCTCTGACACTTCCGGAGGAAACACCTCGAAGTCCGACGGGAGATCGAGTATGGGGACCGTGAGTCCCCTGAAGTTCCCTTCACCGTTCACTCGAACCGTCAGCGTTACGGCATCATTGGCATCGACGGAGTCTCGATCCACCGACGCAACCGCACTCAGGCGACCCACTACTCCGGAGAACGGGTCAGGTCTGCCACCGGGAAGGGGGCGGACATCGATGGTGAGTGAATTGGAAACCACCGTGGTCGCCACAGAAGTCGTCCCGAAGGCCGAGTTTCGTCCGAAGACCTCTCGAAACGAGTCACGGGGGTTCCGTACCTGTACCTGCGCCTCAACCTCGATCGGCTCGATCGTGAGCGACCCTGCGCGAGTGGGCACCAGCGCGACCCGCCTGACGACCGCGGTGGCGTACTGCACGCCGTTTCGAATCAACTGTTCAACCGCAGCCTGCCCCTGCGGAGTAGCGTCTTCGACCCAGAAACCCTGCGGCTCAGGGACGTTCGACATCCCAAAATTAGTGACGTCGACCCGAGTCCAGATTCGATACTCGACGACGAAAGGCTCTCCCTCCAACACAGAGGTGCTCGACGACTCAGCCGTAATGAACAGATCGTCTGGACCGAGGCCGGTCGCTGGATCCGGGCCGACGGGTGTGGCCGACACCGTTACCTCGATCGGGGCGGTGGAATAGATCTGTCCGCCCGCTGCCACATCAAACGACGGAATCTCGAAGCCTCCCTCGGTCGAGGCCTGAAAACGATAGAGAACCGTAAGGAAGACCTGAGTTCGACCCCCGACCATGTTCACCGAGGATTGGGTGCTGCTCCCAAGGTATTGGGCAAAAGACGAGAGATCGGGCAACGGAGGGTCACGTCTCACGTCCTGCGTCCCCGTGACCTCGACGTTCAGCGAGAACTGCCGCCCAAGTCCGATCTCCCCCTCCGGTGTCACGTACGCACGCACCGCGACGGTCTGCCCCACGGCCGCGACAGGGAGGAAGGTCATCAGGGCGATGACCACCGAAGAGAGAAGGCGAAAGCTCATGTTACCAGGGCTTCCGTGGCTTGCGTCCACGAGCGGACGCGGGCTTCCGGTTCACGTCCTCCGGGTCCTCCTCAACTGCGTCGAGAAGGCGTTCGGCCTCCTCTGGAGTCATCTCTCCTTCCTGCGGTTGCGGTTGCCCTTGCCCCTCAGGCGGAGGCTCATCCCCATCCTGAGGATCCTGTGGTTGGTCCTGAGGATCGTCCCCGGAGTCGTCCACCGACTCATCCTGATCCTGCTCGTCGTCCTGCTCTTGGTCCTCGGGCGGCCGATCGCCTGGCTGGGGTTCCTGATTCTGGTCCTGCCCCTCGTCGTCCTGCTCTTGATCATCCTGCTCGTCGTTCTGTTGCTGATCTTCCTGTTCCTGCATCTCCTCGAGAACACGCTCGAAGTTGTGCTTGGCATCACCGTCGGCGGGATTCAGTCGCAGTGACTCCTTGTACGCTTCGAGGGCCGGTTCAAGTTGCTGCTGACGATACAGTGCATTCCCCAGGTTGTACCAGGCCGCACTCGCGAGCGCAGGGTCACCGGTTTCAATCGCATGCTGGTACGCCTCCATAGCTCGCTGGTAGTCGGCGTCCTGGTAGAGCGCGTTTCCATCGTTGAACGGGATCACGGGTGAGCCCGGTGCCTCTGCCATCGCCTCGAGGTACTTCTGATGCGCTTCGGCGAAGCGGCCGTCCTGGTAAAGACGATTGCCCTCTTCAACACGGACCCGACCGGCTTGGGCCGCTCCCGCAGTCGGCACTGACAGTCCAGCGAGGACGAGAGCCAGCACCCCGCCCCACCGTATTCCGATCTTGCTCATTCGAACCTCCCAACCCATTCGTGTCCGGTCGCGCGACGGTCAGAAATCAACATCGATGCGACAAGTAGGAGCAGCGCGAGTCCGAGGAAAATTTGATACTGCTCCTCGAACCGTGTCACCTGCCGAGCCTCGATCTCTTCACCTTCGCCGCGGGCGATCTCCTCGATCAGGTCGTCAATCGCGGTCCCACTTGCGCCAGCCTGGACGACGTTGAAACCACCAGCCTGTCGAAAGCTGTCGACTACACTGGCGTCAATCCGTGTCGTGACGACACTGCCGTCTTCATCCCGCAGAAACCCCTGCTGTGTTCCCGCGTCATCAAACACGGGAATCGGAGCACCCTCCGCGGTTCCGATGAGCACCACATGTGCCGTGACACCGAGGTCACGGAGCCGCTCCAGCTCAGGTCCATACTGGCCCTCGTGGTCCTCGGCATCTGTGATGACAATGAGGACGCGAGCCTCTCGGGCCCCATCTTCCATGGCGTCAGCCGACACCCGCAATGCCTCGCCGAGGTCCGTGCCCTGCACCGGCATGAGATCCGGGTGCATGGCACTCAAAAACATCGCGGCTGCACGATAATCCACAGTCAACGGACTCTGGACGAAGGCGTCGGCAGCAAAGGCGACAAGACCAATACGGTCCCCGTTCAACCGTTCCATGAGCTGCAAGACGAACAGTCGTGCACGATCGAGCCGGTTCGGTATGACATCCTCCGCGAGCATCGACTGTGAGAGGTCAACCGCGATGACGATATCCTGCCCTCGAGCCGTGACCGTCTCCAGTCGGGTCCCGAACTGGGGACGAGCCAGAGCAACAACAAGCAGCGTGACCGCCAGCAAGCCGGATACTGCCTTCCAGCGACGTGCCGAGTGATGGACGGACGCGGTCAGGCGCTCAACCAGCTCTGCATCAGCGAACTGTTCGAGCGCCCGCGCCCTCCCTCGGGCTGCACTGAGGAAGAGGCTCGCGAGCGCGGGGGCCACGAGAAGAGCCCACAGCCAGTCGATATCGTTGAAACGGAACATCAGGGGAGCCTCCTCAGCACGGTCTGCGCGAGACCGAACTCGGCGACGAGCAGGAGAAAACCCAGCCCGAGCGGCAGTGGGAACTCCTCTCCGAACTGAGTGAAATTCTCGACTTCGATCTCGGTGCGCTCAAGCTCGTCGATCTCGGTATAGATAGAGGCGAGGCTTTCGTTGTCCGTCGCCCGGAAGTAGCGCCCACCGGTCAGTTCGGCCATTTCCTGCAGCGTCGCCTCATCGATGTCCACACGCATGTTCGCGTAGCGTGTGCCCCCAAGCGGATCGGGCACCGGCACCCGGGCCGTGCCCTGCGAGCCTGCACCGATCGTATACACGCGAATGCCCAGCGCCTGAGCCATCTGTGCGGCAGTTACTGGTCCGATCTCACCCCGATTGCTTCTGCCGTCCGTCAGGAGCACGACGACCTTGGACTCTGCGGGAGACGCTTGCAGCCGCTTTACGGCGGTCGCGAGTCCCATGCCAACCGCGGTGCCATCCTCGATCATACCGACATCGAGTTCGTCGAACAGAGACTGCACGACAGCGTAGTCAAAGGTGAGTGGCGCCTGTGTAAAGGCCTGGCCAGCAAATGCCACGAGGCCGATGCGGTCGTTCCTCCGACCGGCAACGAAGTCGATACCGACTGCCTTGGCTGCTTCCAGGCGGTTCGGTTCCAGATCCTCCGCGAGCATCGAGCTCGAGACGTCGAGCACCATGACGATATCGATGCCTTCGGTGAGCACATTCTCCGTAGTGATTCCGGTCTGAGGTCGAGCGAGCGCCACGATGAATGCTGCCAGCGCCAAGCCTCGCAACGTCGGCGGCAGAATCGCCATAACGCGGGCCTTGCTCACCCCTGCCGCCTGGATGTCCGACACGGCCGAGTAGCGGATTGCTGGCCGGCGGCGGCGTGCCCGCACCCAGAACAGAACAGGAAGCGCCACCAGAAGGCCAAGTACGAGTGGGTCCTCGAATCGGAACATCAACTGGTGATCTCTGGCTCTGCTTCGGGCACAGCCTCGGGTTCGCCCACGGCCTCGGCCACTGGCTCAGCCACCCGATCCGCCACGGCAGCGAGATCTTCGGGAATCCATAAGACGGATGCCTCGACAAGCTCCCTCCCCCTAGTGACCACCTGCTCCGAAGCAGCGTCCGTGGGGCATACCTTTGCAAACTTCACGAGGTCGCACTGGTCCAAGAGTCGGCGCAGATCACCACAGAACTCAGCACCCACTCGGACTCCTCCAAGGCCGTCGATAATCTCCCACGTCGTCATCTCGAGAGCCATCACTTGATACCGAGCCTCGATGAATCGGCGCAGAATCATGGAGACCTCGATGTGGTATTCCTTGAACTGGCCATGAGCCAGCATCGGCGATGCTTCAAGATCGGCAAGAGCTTCAAGCGCGAGCTCATGGGCTGGGCGCGGCGGCGGCCCGGCGGCGGCTTCTTCCGTCGACCTCGATGCGCGCCACTTCCGGTAGCCCAGCGCCAGCGCCAGGACGAGCAGGATCAGCACAAGTAGCCCGAGCGCGATCGTGATGGCGCTCAGGGGAATCATGAACGGTCCCCGGATCTCCCGGATATCGCCCGACTCGTCCGCGCCGACGGATACGACCTCGACGCCGTATCGATCTGTCCCGAGGGTCTCACGGCCGCCGTCAGGCGAAAGTACATCCAGCGAGAACGAAGGCACTTCGACTTCACCGAGCTCGAAAATCGTGAGCACGAAGCTCGCCGCTGAGATCGAACGGTCCCCTGCCTGTTGCCTCGGGTGAGCTGTCGCTCCGATCACTTCGAACGGCGAAAGGTCGATCGAATCAGGCCACGACACGGTGGCATCGTTCACGTGCTCCACCGAGACCGTCAGGGTGAGGCGATCACCTACGGTCACCAGCGTCGTGTCCAACTGGGTGTTGATCCGAGACTGGCCGGTCAGGGGCCCTGCCAGCGCGGCCGTAGCGATCAGAACGAGGCCGACGCTCCGGCTTATCGAGAGAATGGTTCCGCGCATGGCTACTGACGCCTCGCCCGATCCTGAAAGAAGCGCATGAGCGGCTTCACGTAGGGCTCTCCCGTCTCGATGTCGATGACGTCCACCTTGCTCTTCCTCAGTGCCCGGTCGAGCCCCGCCGCCCTTTCAGTCACCTGTCGCTCAAAGTTGGACCGGAAGGTCTCGTCCGATGTGTTCACGACGACCCGGTCTCCGGTCTCCAGGTCCTCCAACTCGAGATAGCCAAGCGGAGGGAGGGTGCGCTCGCGGCGGTCACCGAGTCTCACGGCGATCAGGTCATGCCGGCGACCGGCAACAGCCAGCGCCCTGTCGAAGCCTTCGTCCTGAAAATCCGAGACCAGGAAGGTCACGGCCTTCTTCCGCTGCACATGGTTGAGGTATTCGAGTGCCACCGTGAGGTCTGTGCCGCGCCCCTCGGGTTCGTGAAAGAGAAGCTCGCGCAGTACACGGAGCACGTGCTTCCTCCCTTTTCGGGGAGGCACGAATTTCTCGATACGGTCGGAAACAATGATGAGCCCAACCTTGTCGTTGTTCTTGATCGCGCTGAAGGCAAGCAACGCACAGATCTCGACCGCGACCTCTCCCTTCCACCGACCTCTGCTGCCGAACTCACCGGACGCGCTCACATCCACCACAAGCATGACCGTGAGCTCGCGCTCCTCTTCGAAAATCTTCACGAATGGGGCGCCCGCACGCGCGGTGACATTCCAGTCGATGCTGCGAATGTCGTCGCCGTACTGGTACTCCCGGACCTCGGCGAAATTCATTCCGCGGCCCTTGAAGACCGAGTGGTACTCGCCGGAGAACACCTCATTTACCAAGCCGCGGGTCGAAATCTCGATCCGACGCACCTGCTTGAGGATCTCCCGGGGGATCATTCGTTCCCCCTCATGGAGCGGTCAGTCATTGCGCAGCAGCCCGTCAGGGCACTTCAACCTGATCGAGGATGCGTCGCACGATGTCCTCGGGTGTGACCTCTTCGGCCTCGGCCTCGTACGTAACGAGAACGCGGTGCCGGAGAACATCCATTCCCATTGCGCGCACATCATCCGGTGTGACGAAGCCCCGGCGCTGCAGGAAAGCGTGGGCGCGTGCAGTCTTCGCCAGACAGATCGTCGCTCTGGGGGAAGCCCCGTACGAGATCAGCTCGGTCAGGTCTTTGAGGCCGTACGCCGCAGGGTCGCGTGTGGCCAGGATTAGATCGACGATGTAACGCTCGACCTGAGAATCCATATAGATCATCTCCGTCGCAGCACGAGCGCGAAGAATTTCGTCCGGCTTAACGACCGGCTTGACCTTGTAAGACCCACCGGCGGACATGCGGCGCATGATCTGAAGCTCTTCATCACCGGTCGGATACTCGACCGAGAGTTTGAGCATGAAGCGGTCGATCTGAGCCTCGGGGAGAGGATAGGTACCTTCCTGCTCGATCGGATTCTGCGTGGCGAGAACCAGGAACGGATCGTCGAGCGGATAACTGTGCTCACCGATGGTCACCTGTCGCTCCTGCATCGCTTCCAGCAACGCCGCCTGCACCTTCGCCGGGGACCGGTTGATCTCATCGGCCAGAATGATGTTGGCGAAGATGGGCCCCTTCTTCGTCTTGAACTCTTGATCTTTCGGATCGTAGATCAGAGTCCCGATGAGGTCTGCGGGGAGGAGGTCAGGCGTGAACTGGAGACGTCGGAATTTCGTGTCGATCGCTTCCGCGAGCGTCTTCACGGTTAGCGTCTTCGCGAGTCCAGGCACGCCCTCCATAAGAACGTGTCCGTCGGCGAGCATGCCGATGAGCAGCCGTTGCACCATGGTCTGCTGTCCAACGATGACTCGGCCGACCTCCGCCAGAAGGCGATCGACGAACGCTGACTCCTGCTCGATCTTCTGTTGAATGACCTCGATGTCGAGGCTCTTGGTTTCGCTCATTTCGGTTGTCCGGGATCCTTGTGGAATTCCGAGTGATTACAGGCGTGGTTGGCCGCGATATGGTAATGGATGCACACCACGAGGAAAGGGTTGGCCGACCCTCAACACAGGATGAGCGAGATGTTCTTCAAGAAGCGATCTCAGGGACCTGCCGCGCCGGTGCTGCACGCATACGACGACGACTTCGAGCAACTGGTGGGACCAGACTCCGGACTCGTAGTCGTAGACTTCTGGGCGGTGTGGTGTGGTCCCTGTCGGATGATGGAGCCAATCCTCGACGAAGTGGCGACGGAATACGCCGACCGTTCCGTCCGTGTGGTGAAGGTCGACACGGACCAGGCGCCGAAGACGGCTGAGATGTACGGAATCAGGTCGATCCCCACGATCATCTTTTTCAAAGATGGCGAGCCGCTCTTTGAGATGGTCGGAGCAATTCCAAAGCCGGTCCTGCAGCGTGAAATCGAAGAGGCGCTCGCCGTCGCGGGTTAAGCTTCAGGCCTCGATTACGCACGAAAGTGTGATCCCCGAGGGACACATGGGAATGTGTCACATTCAGCACAACTCGTTGTACTGCAACCTCTTGTACTACATTTCACAGCTTGGCACGACCACTGCACTTCCCCAGAGCAGGCGGATGGCCGGTGCACGCACCAGCGGGCATCAGGCGGGAGGGTCCCGCCGCTCACCACCAGAAAAACGGACCAGGGAGTCCGTTCAGGAAAGGGGACGTACCATGAAACACGAACTCATTACGCTTCTGATCGGTGCTTCGTTCTTCGCGTCGGACGTGGAGGCGCAGCGCAACCGAGACCGAGACAATCAAACCGGCAGGGACGACCGCGACGGTCGAGTGGAACAGCTCAAGCCCGTACATGCCCGGGGCCGAATCGCACCTCGGACCGTCGTCTACAGTGGTGGCCGTCCTTGGGACGGCCTTAGGCGAGTCGTCTACAGCAACAACCGGCACAGGCGGTCCTAAGCACCTGCCCACGTGTGGGTGCGCGCCGACTGGGGGGCCAGGCAGCCCTTCGCCGTTCGTGCCAACCGGACCGTCCTGAATCAGCGTGACCTGAGAAACGTGCTGGGCCGTCGGACGGTCGACATGGTGCACGACTCCGGTCGTCGGGCTGGTCTCCGCGGCTCGCTTCGCGGGCACTGGGTCGAGCAGCGCGGTCAGGGTCGCGTGCTGGTCGTCACAATGGATCGCGCCGACGTCGCGAAGTTCGTGGATTTTGACCGCGATGGCTTCGTTGACGACGTCTTCCTAGTCCAGGCGCGTGGGAACCGAAGGGTCGGGTACGGATGGTGAGCCATCCCGATCCCAACAGGAGCTGAAGCCCGGCAGACCTGAGGTCTGGGGGGCTCCTTTCGTTCACACGGTTTCGGGGCTTGTCGGCCGCCCTGCCGTCCGAGTCCGACACACACTTTCGTGTCCGCGACCGGAATCACCGACAGCGTCGTCAGGACTCTCACCGCTCGCGTCGTCGATCGGGAGCATGGTGGGCATTGGCATGGGCGAAGAGACTGGAAACTTGACAACAGATCAGCGTTGAAAATCATGCGTCGAAACGATGCCTCGTGTTGCGAGAAACGCTGGCGGGAACGAGAGTCCTCGCTCTTCTGCATCCCCACACGAGAGTCCGACCCACATGACCGGACACGCCTCGGACGTCGTCGTGATCGGCTCCGGCATCAACGGTGCTTCCTGCGGCTGGCACCTCGCACAGCGAGGGCTCTCGGTCACGGTCCTCGAAAAAGAGGCCGCACCGGCAATGGGTTCGACGGGCAAAAGTGCGGCAGGCGTCCGCGTCCAGTTCACCACAGCAGCCAATATTCGGCTCTCCCTGTATTCCTTGCCCATCTATCGGGAGTTCGCGGAACGGTACGGTCACGATATCGGATACCAGGACATCGGCTACCTCTTGCTGGTGCCTGAGGAGCGCTGGGAGCGACACTTGGAATCGGTAGCTCTGCAGAAGGAGCTCGGAGCACCGGTCGAGGTTCTGGATCCGCTCGAGGCACAGCGATTCGTCCCGTTCGAGCAGGAAGGACTCGCGGGCGCCACTTACGGGCCCTGGGACGGGGTCATCGACCCTCACATGGCTTGTCTGGCCTGGGTCGCGATGGGAAAGGAGGGCGGTGTAGACTATCAAATGAACACCGCGGTTACCGGAATCCGACGCTCTGGCACGGGATGGGATATCGAAACGACGGCCGGCTCATGGAGCTGTGGCCACATCGTGAATGCGGCCGGCGCGTGGTCGGGCGACTTGGGCCGGATGGCGGGCATCGACGTGCCGGTAGGTCCGAAACGAATTCAGATCTTCCTGAGCGCCCCCATATCCGACGACCGGACTTATCCGTTGACGATCGACTTAGCCACCGGGGTCTACGTCCGCGGTGAAGGTAACCGCGTGCTCTTCGGCCTCGACAACCTCGAGCAGCCGTTCGGATTCACGGAAGGAGTGGATGAGGCCTGGCTCGAGCACGTGCTCCTAACCGGGGTTGGCCGCTTCCCCTGGTGGGAAGAGATGGGTATCGACGTGAAAAGAAGCTGGTGGGGTTACTACGGTGTCAGCCCGGACAACAGTCCAATTATCGGTCCACACCCTGATGCCCCCCGCTGGATCGACGCCTGCGGCTTCTCCGGTCACGGGATCATGCACGCTCCGGCCACCGGGATCGCAGTCGCCGAATTGATCTGTGATGGACGCACCTCCACCGTGAATGTGGACCACTTTCGCCACACACGATTCGGGCAGGACGTCGCAGTCGAGGCGAACATCTTCTAGGAACTCAAGGACACGCCATGCGCTCACTGTATTCCGAATTCAGTCGGATGGGGACGCCCCTCGCAAGCCTGTTTGTGGCGACGGCCGTCCTAGCGGGGTGCGGACCCGCTTTTGTCATCGAGGAAGCCACGATCGCTGAGCTTCACGATGGGATGGCCAATGGACAGATCACGGCGGAGACACTGGTCCAGCACTACCTCGATCGTATCGCCGCCTACGATAAAAACGGCCCGTCGATCAATTCGCTGATTACTGTGAGCGACCTGGCCGTTGAGCGTGCGCGCGAACTCGATCGCACGTTTGCGGCGAGCGGCCTGGTCGGCCCGATGCATGGGATCCCGATTGTCGTAAAAGACAACTACGACACGTACGATCTGCCGACAACAAATGGGGTGCTCGCGCTCAAGGGAGCCATTCCCCCCGACGATGCGTTTCATGTCGCGCGACTCCGTGAGGCCGGAGCGATCGTGCTGGCGAAGGCCAACATGGCCGAGTTCGCGACGAGTGGAGCCTTTTCCGTGAGTTCCGTGCTGCCAGGCTTTTCCCGCAATCCCTACGACACGCGGAGAGTCACCGCCGGATCGAGTGGGGGGACCGCTGCAGCAGTGGCTGCGAACCTCGGGACCGTTGGGCTGGGCAGCGACACTGGAAGCTCGATTCGCGGGCCCGCTTCTCATCAGTCGCTCGTAGGACTCCGCACGACGATGGGACTCTCAAGCCGGGACGGGATCGCACCTCTCAATTCTGCGAGGGATGTAGGCGGCCCAATGGCTCGGACAGTGGAGGACGCGGTGCGCGTGCTGGAGATCATCGCCGGATACGACGAGGCCGACTCCGTGACTGCCCGAGGGAATGGTTTGCTGCCCGATGGCTACCAGCAATTCCTTCGTGTCGACGGACTCACGGGCAAGCGTATCGGGGTCCTGAGGCGCTTCTTCGAGGTCGCCGACGCGGAGGAGGACGGCCCGCAGCCGAGCCCGGTCGAGGACGAAGAGGACGAAGAAGATGAGGACGCAAAAGGAGAGGAGGAAGAGCGGGAGCCGAGCAGGGTCCACCCCGAGGTACTGGGGCTTCTGGAGCAAGCGCTCGTCGATATGGCGGCGAGCGGGGCGACCATCGTCGGGGACGTCGATATTCCTGGACTCGACTCGCTCCGCCGAGCGATTCCGAACATCCCCCGCTGGGAGTACGACCTGAATCAATACCTCGCGACCCGGCCTGAACTGGCCCGCGGAACGATGCAGGAGATTCTGGATTCGGGGGATTATCACCCGTGGGTGGCAGCCGGCTTGAGGAGGGCTGCCGAAGAAGAACTGGAGGGGACGCCCGAGGAGCACGAGGACTGGGCTGCCTATCTCGAAGCAACAGCGAATCTGCAGGACGCCGTGCTGGCTGCGATGGACGCGGTAAGTCTAGACGTTCTGGTGTACCCGACGTACAACTACCCGGCACGCCTCATTGGCGACCTCAACACGACCTACGGCGCAAACAGTGGCACCCTCTCGCCACCCACAGGCTTCCCAGCGTTCAGCGTGCCGATGGGGTACGTCGGAGGGACTCTGCCGTCTGGACTTCAGCTTCTAGGCCGGCCCTTCGACGAAGGCACGATGATCGAGATCGCCTACGCCTACGAGCAGGCGACGATGCACCGAAGACCACCGGAGTCGACGCCGCCGATTCCGCGAGCACGCTAGGAAGGCCGGTGCCGCGGAGGCAGACACCGAACTGAGCCCGATGATGGATGTTGTGGCGGAAGAAGAAAATCCTCATTACCGCGCCCTTCGGCATTCCCAGTGCTACCTCTCCATCTGCCAACTCTCTCCACCGTAGCACCAGAAGTACTCTCGATGATGCTGCGGGCCTCAGCCACGCTCGCATCGAACTGCGTGAAGATATCTTCCTTCGTGGTCAGAATGATCCGCTCAGAGCGGGCGTCAAGATCGAAGGTGTCTACGCACAGGACGACGGTCAGAAACCAATCACCCCGAGCGGTACACGGCCTCAGCCAAATGCACGATGAGCGTACCGGCCTCATGAAGAGGGGCACGGACGCCACCCTCTCGCCCGA
Organism: Longimicrobiales bacterium; assembly: GCA_028823235.1. Classification (NCBI taxonomy): domain Bacteria; kingdom Pseudomonadati; phylum Gemmatimonadota; class Longimicrobiia; order Longimicrobiales; species Longimicrobiales bacterium. The sequence continues at coordinate 76,608 of JAPKBW010000001.1, forward strand.
GACGAACCACACATCCCCCGAGGTCGCTCATCTCCGTGCGCCGACGTCCATTCAGATCATGGATGACACTGGGAAAGAAGTCGTCGGGGAATTGGTCGAGCCGCTCATCGATGCGAGCTTCAGCGCCTTCTGGGATGGGCACACCCTGCGCGCGGCCCGTCGCCAGGACTTCGCCGATGGCCTGCTGTTGAAGCGACCGTCGGTAAGGGTGCGCCCGGACAGAGCCCATGTTCCGCTCACCCATCGCACAGAGGATCGAGAGCACACAGACGACGGACATTTTCTCCCAAAGCTCGACCCGGATGTCTTCCGCAGTCTCCACGCCGACCAGCGTATCGGTGAAGGCGTCCTGGACACGCTCCGACGGTGTTCCCTCGCTCTCGGAGGAAGGCGTAGGGACGACGATCCGCTGATGAGACGCCTTCCGTTCGACCACCCCTGGCTCGACTCGGAACGACGTCATGTACGCGACCCCGTCTATGATCTGTTCTGATGCAACGCCATGTGCGATCAAGCGCTCGCGGGCGGTCACTCCATTAAGAAGCGAAACGACAGCCGAACCTCTCTCGGCCAGGTGGCACAACTGCGGTGCGACCTCATCGAGCGAGTACGTCTTGGTCACGACGAAGGTCAGGTCGGCCGACTCGATCTCGACACCGGATGCAACGCAGCCGGGCCGGGCCGTGAAGTCGCCCGCGTGGCTCCGAACAAGTAGCCCGTTGGCCTCTATGGCGGTCCGGTGATCTCCTCGCGCCACCAGGGTGACCTCGTGACCTGCCTGATCAAGCACCGCGCCGATATAGCTGCCCAGTCCACCGGCCCCCACGACGACCACCTTCACAGGTCAGTCACACAGCCGAGAGACGCGGACGAGACTGAACGGATGTACTTCAACAGCACGCCTTGTTCGGCGCCAAGCTGCGGGGCGGCCCAATCCTGAGCCCGACGGCTCCTTTCGGCCTCACCCACACGCCATTCAATCGTGTTCGCCTCCGCGTCGATGACGACGATGTCACCGTCCTCGACGAAGGCGAGAGGCCCGCCCAACTGAGCCTCCGGCGTCACGTGGCCGATCACGAAGCCGTGACTCCCTCCCGAGAAACGTCCGTCCGTGACTAGGGCCACATCAGACCCGAGCCCTGCACCTATGATCGCCGAAGTGATCGTGAGCATCTCCGGCATGCCCGGTCCGCCCTTGGGGCCCTCATATCGAATCACAACGACATCTCCGGAAGAGACCAGCCCTTCTTCGAGAGCGCGAAGTGCCGCCTCTTCTTGATCGAAAACCCGGGCTGGGCCCGAAAAGTGGAGCCCCTCCTTGCCCGTGATCTTGGCGACAGCACCCTCGGGCGCAAGCGAGCCACGCAGGATACGCAGATGCCCCGTGGATTTGATCGGGTCCGCCGGATCGTGGACCACGTCTTGTCCGGCCGTGAGATCTGCCACGTCCTCCAGATTCTCGGAGACCGTCTTGCCCGTCACCGTCATGCAGGTGCCGTCGATGAATCCTTCGGCCAGCAGCAGCTTGAGGACTGCGGGCACACCGCCAACGCGGTGGAGGTCTTCCATAAGATACCGGCCACTGGGCTTCAGGTCTGCCAGATAGGGAGTTCGGTCACTCACCGACTGAAAGTCATCGATAGTGAGTGGCACGCCCGCGGCGTGGGCAATGGCCAGGAGATGAAGGACCGCGTTCGTCGACCCGCCCAACACGGTCACTAGCACCATCGCGTTCTCGAAAGCCGCGCGCGTCATGATGTCGCGGGGACGGAGGTTCGTCGAAAGCAGATCATGAACCGCGGCGCCCACCGCCCGACACTCCTCTTGTTTGCGACCTGTTGCAGCCGGGGTCGAGGAACTGAATGGAAGCGTCATGCCCAGAGCCTCGGCCGCAGCCGCCATCGTGTTCGCAGTGTACATGCCTCCACATGCTCCGGCCCCGGGACAAGCATTCTGGACGACATCCTCGAAGCGAGCCTCGTCGATCGAGCCCGTAAGAAGCTCCCCGTAGCTCTCGAACGCGCTGACGATATCGAGGGGCTCTCCGTCGAGTCGACCCGGCGCGATCGTCCCACCGTAGACCATGAGACCCGGCCGATTCAGACGCGCCATCGCCATGAGTGAACCCGGCATATTCTTGTCACAGCCAGGGACGGTCACGACGGCATCGTACCATTGAGCGGCCGCCACAGTCTCAATGGAATCGGCGATGAGATCTCGGGACGGCAGTGAATAGCTCATCCCGTCTGTCCCCATCGAGATACCGTCACTCACGCCGATGGTGTTGAAGCGCATCGGGACGAGTGCAGCCTCTCGCACGCCCTTAGCAATCGCGCCCGCGAGGTCGAGCAGGTGCATGTTGCACGGATTCCCCTCCCACCACATCGACGCGATTCCGACCTGAGCCTTATTGAGGTCGTCGGACGAGAGGCCGGTCGCGTGCAGCATGGCGCGCGCACCCGCCTGTGCTGGCTCCTGGGTAATCCGAGCGCTGTGACGGTTGAGCGTGGGGAGCTTCTTTGTCACGACCCCGGAATACCGCCGTTCGACGGTGGCGGGAGCACCCGAACCACTTCAAGTGTCGTCCCCTGCATGCACATGCTGGTCTCGACATATCGCGCCTCGACGACGACCGCTTCACCCGCTTCGAGTTCACCCACCTCACCGATCAAAGTGTAAAGGAACCCGTCGGTGTCTCGCATCGCGGGACACTCCACTCCCTCATCGGTCATCTGACCGGTTCGTTGCAGAAGGCCATCCGCGCTCGTGACGTGGAACGGTTCAGACAGACCGATGGGCGCAAAGATCGCGTCGAACGCAACAAGCAGAACCGCCCGGTTCGAAGGCGCAGTCTCCGGGATCGTGATCGTCCCCGACACCTCACCCCACATCCCCTGCTTGGCCTCGTGAAGTGCTTCGAAGCCGGTCCGAGTCGCCCCGACTCCCAGGTGGACCTTCGCCTGCAGAGGGAGGTTCTCAGTGAAAACGGTGACTTCGGTGCCCGGCGGTCCGAAGAGCGGGGAGACCTCCTGGATCATGCGCAGGGAGTCGGGCGCTACTCGGCGCTGAGCGGCGGCGTCTGCCGCGAACAGACATGACGCGGCGCAGACGCACGTCAGCAGGCAAAATCGGTTCCACTGCATTCGGCTCATCATAGCATCAGGCCCCTTGGATCAGCACGTGATTCCGCACGGCGAGGTGCCCCGGCGGTGATCATGAGCGTGTCGACGGTGGTGATGTAGCCCGCACGAGTGGCAACGACAATATGGTCGTCCCGCGGGAGCTCCCGGTCGAGCGAAGAGCATCGCCGTTCATGGTCTCGAAGAACGAACCGATCCAACACTCTGAATCCCGGCCGCCCGGGACCCAATCCTTCGGAGTTGACGACGAACCGCGCACTGTCGACGTTGGCGCGATGACCACACCGCCCGTAGCCCGACGCCTCCGCGAGGGCCAGCTCAAGAAGTCGCCGATCCGCGAGATCATGAAGCTTGCCGATCGTCGAAATATCATCGCGATGGGACTCGACCCCGACGACGTGATCTCCTTTGCCGGGGGATGGGTCAACCATGAGGCGCCCGACGGCCTAAGAGCCGAATACGCCCATGTAGCAAATGACCCACAGCTCTTCCACGAGCTGGGTGCCTACTCCCCGACCCGCGGCCTTCCGCGCTTCCGCGACATGATTCTCGCGGTCGATCAGGCGTTCTACGGGACGGAGGGCCTTGCCGACGAGCACCTCATTGTTGGCTCAAGCTCGACTCAGCTCACACATACACTGTTTTCCACACTTCTTGATCCAGGCGACCGAGTCGTTCTGTTCGACCCGTCGTATGCGAACTACGGTCCTCAGCTGAATCTCGGGCCGGACGGCGTCGAAATTATCTGGCTGCCGGTCTTCGATTCAGACGACTGGGCGTTCATGCCTGATCCCGAACAGGTCGTGGAGAATTTCTCGCACGTTCTGGCAGAGCACGCGCCGCGGCTGGTCCTCTTCTCGTCTCCTGACAACCCGACGAGCCAGCTCATCGGAGACGACGTCTTCTTCGAGATCGTGAACCGTGCGGCAGCCGCGAGTTGCTTCGTCGCGGTCGATTTCGCGTATCGGGCGCAGTGCTTCCAGCAACCCGAGCCAAAGTATTTCTCCGCGAGCCCTGCGGAGTTCCCGAACCTGATTCGGCTCCACTCGAACTCGAAGTGGTGTCGTGGACTCGGTCGCCGGCTCGGGTGGATCGAGGCGGCGCCTGAGGTGGTGAACGCCCTTGAAGTGGTGCAGCAGAGTACCGCGCTGTGTCCGGACTCGGTACACCAGTACGCGCTGGCCGCCTATCTAGAGAAGGCGCTCCCTGACGGCTCCCTCGCGACCTACATGGACGAAAGTCGGGATCTCTACCGCGCGGCAGCCGTGCACACGGTCGAATGTGTGCGGCGCCACATGAAGATGCCGTGCCTCGACGCGCACGGTGGCCTGTATACGGTCGCCGACGTGGGGCGAAACGGTGACGAGTTCGTCCGCGAAGTCCTGGCCAGCACTGGGGTCATTTTCGTACCCGGAAGCGGCTTCGGGCCGGCACTCGACAACGGCATCCGAATCTCGTTCGGCCCACTGGTGAACGACCTCGCCCGCATCGAGGAAGGGTTCGAGCGCGTAGGCGCTTTCCTCGGGAGCTAGCGATTCACCAGGCGGACCGAGTGAGATCTACGAGATCGGCCTCCTCGGTCTCGGCGGCGCAATGATCACCGAGAACCCAGCCTGACGCACCATTTCGTTGAAGTCGTCGAGGCGTGGGCCCATCAACTCCTCATTCGTGCCCTGATGCACCGTCCAGCGCGCACGCAGATCACCCAAAACATCGCGTGAGCCCATGCTCACTCCAGCTTCGGCACCATCCGCGTTCCCGTGTAGGAACACATACTGGAATTTGAGACGCGTCGGGAAGTTGATGACGGTCTGTCCGTCGACCGTGCGGCGCTGGTAGAGCGAGTCCGCGACGGTCTCCATTTCACCTGCCAGCTCACCACCGGCGGCGACGACCTCGGTCCCCGCTTCGTCATCCCCAATCTTTTCGACAAGCGACTCGATCTGGTCGCGCACATCGTTGTTGCGGGCCACACCACGGTGGATCGCAGTGAGTTCAGCAGCCACCTCGGCTACGAAAGCGTCCTGTGCGATGTAGTCAGACAACGTCGCCTCCACACGCGGGTCTATCCGGACCTCGAGTGGCTGGGTCATCGACCACTCGCCGACCGTCATCCGAACCAGGTAGTCACCCGGCACGACCCTCCGTCCAGCGAGGGATCCGAACACGTAGGCACCCGGAATATTCGGAATCGACTCATGCCGAAGATTCCACTGGATGCGGTTCGCTCGGCCCGACACACTCAGGGGGCTCGCACCCGGACTTAGCTCTTCGTCCGGCGTCGTACTCAGAGTCCGCACGACATCGCCCACTGCACTGAGGATCTCGATCGATACGGACTCACCCTCGGCAGGTTCAGCCCCCAGCATGAAGTCGATCATCGCGCCGCTCGGGCCATTCTGTCCCTCACCGCCGCCACCGAAGCCACCACCGCCGGCCAGTCGATAGGTGTGGCGAGGTGCAAAGAGGTGGCTCTCCCCGTCCACTACGTCAGCCGTCTGCTGAAGCGGTGACAGGTCGTCGAGAATCCAGAAACCGCGGCCTGAGGTCGCGACCACGAGATCGTTCTCGCGCTCGTGCACAATCAGGTCGTTGATCGGAGTGTTCGGGAGATTCAGCTGTAGCGACTGCCAGTCCCCGCCATCGAACGAGACATACATACCAAGTTCGGTGCCGGCGTACAGGAGCCCCGGGCGGCGCGGGTCCTCGCGGACCACGTGGACCCATGCGTCTTCAGCGAAGCCCTCCGAGATCTCATCCCACGATGCACCGTAGTCCCGCGTCACGTATGCCGTCGGCGTGAAGTCGTTGAACTTATAGTTATTCACCGCCGCATACGCCGTCGCCGGGTCGTGAGGGGAAACCGCGATCTCGTTGATCATGACCTCACCCCAGTCGTCCGGAGTGACATCGGTCCAGGAAGCACCCGCGTCGCGGGTTACGTGCACGAGGCCGTCGTCGCTGCCGGTCCAGATGGTTCCTTCCTCGTGCGGCGACTCGGTGAAGGCGTAGATGGTCCCGTAGATCTCACCGCCAGCTCCCTCGTTCGTGATCGGCCCACCACCGTAACCCTGCTTTTCGTCGTCATCGCGGGTCAGGTCAGGGCTGATTTCGTCCCATGTCATCCCCCGGTCGCGCGAGCGGACGACGTGATTCGAAGCGTGGTAGATCGTGCTCGGATCGTGCTGCGACACGAAGATGGGCGCGCTCCAGTTGTACCGGTATTTCATCTCCCGGCCCTGAAGCGCTGCAGGCATCACCGGATACGCCGCGATATCCCTCGACGCTGATGTGCGATGGTCGAACTCCGAGATGATCCCCATGTAGCATCCGGCGTACACGAGACGAGGATCGTCGCGGTCGAACGCGGGGCGGGCGCTTTCACAGCCACCAACCTGGTACCAGTCCTTCCACGAGATGCCTCCCGCCCCACGGCTCGCGATCGCAACAGAGCTGTTGTCCTGCTGACCACCGTAGATGTAGTAGGGGAAGCGATTGTCCACGTTGACGCGGTAGAACTGTGCAGTCGGCTGATTCTGCTGAGTGGACCAGGAGCGCCCACCGTTGAACGACACGTTCGCGCCACCGTCATTGGCACCCACCATCACACGGTTGTCGTTGGGGCTGATCCACAGGTCGTGTGTATCGCCGTGAGGAACCGAGACGTTGGTGAAGGTCCGCCCTCCGTCGATCGACTTCATCATGGGGGCGTTCAGGACGTAGACCGTCTCCTCGTCGAGCGGGTCAGCGAACACCTCGATGTAGTACCACGCTCGTGCGCGGATCGTCCAGTTGTCCGTCATGAGCGACCAGGATTCTCCGGCATCGTCAGAGCGAAACAGCCCACCGCCCGGATCGGCTTCGACCATTGCGAAGAGCCGGTCTGGATTTGCGCGCGAGACATCGATGGACGTCTTGCCCATGAGATCCGGGAAGCCGGAGTTGATTTCCTGCCAGGTATCTCCGCCGTCGAGTGATTTGTAGAAGCCACTCCCTTCCCCGCCACTAACCACCTGCCAGGGAAGCCGGCGGTGGTCCCAGAAGGATGCGTAGAGAATGCGCGGATTGGTCATGTCCATGGCCAGATCTGACGCCCCGGAATTCTGATCGACGTAGAGAATGAGTTCCCAGTTCTCACCGCCGTCTTCAGAGCGGTAGATCCCTCTTTCCGGGTTGGGGCCATACGGCGCGCCCTGCGCGGCGACGTAGACCACGTCTGGATCGTTCGGGTGGACACGAATGCGAGAGATCGATCGAGTCATGTCGAGACCGAGATGGTGCCACGTTCGCCCGGCATCTGTCGACCGATAGACCCCATCACCGTGGGAGGTCATCACTCCCCGAATCGCGTGCTCCCCCATCCCGACATACACGACGTTCGGATCGGACTCGGAGACGGAGATCGCGCCCACCGACGATGTCTCCAGTTGGCCATCCGAGACGTTTGCCCAGGTGGTGCCGGCATCAGTGGTCTTCCACACGCCTCCCCCGACCGTGCCCATGTAGTACGTGAGCGGGTCACCCACGACGCCGGTCGAGGCGACAGACCGCCCACCCCTGAAGGGCCCGATGCTCCGCCACTGCATACCTGAGTAGAGCCCGGGGTCCACGGCTGCTTCCTGTGCGACCAGAGGTTGTACGACAGCACTCGCGGCGACGAGGACCAGAAATGCGCGAATTGCACCAGAGACACCGAATCGGCCAGACATCAGAACTCCATAAAAGAAGGGGCTGAGAAGATCCCTGTGCCCCTTGCTCGCGGGCAAGGGGGTGGGCTGCTAGAGGTCGATGAGGGGCGCCGGTCGCGTATTCACACCTCCAATGGCGAGACCGTTCCGGAAACCCTCCGGACCGCCATGAATGAGTACGCTGTGCACCGAACACTTCGGGCCCTGGCCCTCACCGCCCTGATCGCGGCCTCCGCCTGCTCCGAAGGCGGCCGGAGAACGTCCAGGAACTACCTCCCCCGCGAGGCGTACGTGACCTGCCCGCCCCTGCCTCGGGAGTCCGTATGCTTCGCACTCGACTCACTGCGCTCGCCGTCATCACCTTCGCCACCTCCCCGGCCGAGGTTCACGCGCAGTCCATCGATGACCCCGCACGCCTCGCAGGCATTGAGCGCGTTCAGCTACGCGCTGATGCCGCCTGGGACGAGATGATCACGCAGTCCGCGGGTGGTGCGACAGGATCTCAGTTCAAAGAAGCGCTTCGGATGACATTCAGCGACGCGATCACATCTGCGGACGCAGCCCCCAGCGTGGTCGCGGGAGCGCCCCTGACCGTGGTCTGCCACGTGGACACATTCTACGAAACTGGGCAGATCGTGTATTCCCTGCGCACCCAGCTCGAGCGCTCCGGCGACGACGGCCAGCCGGTCATTGTCTGGATCAAGAGTTGGGTCGGAAACTTCAGTGTGCAGCAGATGCACGTGATGTTCACGCTCGGGGACCAGTGCGCTGAGAGTTTCCTGGACGACTGGAAGAGCGTGAACTAATTGCGCGATGACGTCGTGGAGTAGGGTTTCGGCTACCTCCGTCGGGCGGAAATCACGCCCGGCGTAGTTGCAGGTCAGCTTCCCGGGCCGCCCTGGGTCACCCCGTCCTCTTCGGTCTCTCGCTGCGGCAGACCTACTCGCGGCCTTTGCCGTCCGGATCTCGGACAGGGACAGCTTCATTCCGTGAGGCCGCGCTAATCCGCCGGCGTCGCCGGAGTAAGCCCAATCTCGATGTTCTCGAACGTGCCGGCACCCTGACCACAAAAACTCGCGAGCCTCATCTGCTCAGTCTCGAAGCCTACGCGCACGACTGCGATGATGAGCGGATCGCAGTTCGGATCGCGCTGCCCCGGTGGTGGCCCTGACTCAAGCTCCCAAGAACCGGCAGCATCTGTAATGTCCGTATCCCGAACGGCCGTCGTCAAATCAAGCGGAGCCGTGTACCTCAGCGTCATCTGAGCGTCCTCCACAACTTGACCCGCTGTGTAACCGGCACCATCTACCGCAGCGATGACCGTTCCGCGGAAGAGAAGAATGTTCTCGGGCTCGGTCGAACCACACGCCGAGAGGGCGAGAGTCAAGACGAGGAGCCGGGCGTATCTGTTCACAAGGCTGACTTGATTTGGGATTGCGTGTGGAATTTCACTTCGTGGAACGATGATGATCCGACTTTGGATCGTCCAGATGTCCACATCTGTTAGGTCCTGCATCCGGATACGGGTCCTAGTACCCTGAGCGACCAGCGAGTTCACCGCCCGTGCCACCCAAGGGCTTTCTCGTGTCCCGGATTCCCTTGATTTCGAGGCCCGGGAACAGACAAACAATCCTCCCATGGCCCTTAAGGCGGCGGCAGAGTTTCTGTTCGAATCTCAATGCGCGGAGTGCCACACTACCGCCGAGAGTCGCCGTACCCCGACGCAGTCTCTCTCGGATCGAGGACAAGGCGACCTTTTGTCGCCGCGCTCCGAACCGAGGTCTTGAGATCAAAAGGCGGAGGCGCATATCACGAAGCCAGGCTTCTTAAATCGAACCCAGACTGCGCCTGCGTCGACATATGCGACGCAGTCTTAAAAGAACTCACGTCGCGGCGATGGGCTCTCGAGCCTGTACACGGCCGAGCCGCAACGCTTAGTGGTCACGAGCCGCCATTCTTCACGCGCTGTCACACTCTGTCACGCGGGCAACCTCGCGGCGAGTGCCGTCCAATCGGCCGACAGCTGAGTAAGTGCATCGGTGAGGAAGCCCCGCTGGGACGCCTGGTCCGCAGCCAGTGGTCCGACCCAGCCGTCCATAGATCTGTAGAGGCCGCCGATCCGGCTGCTCAGTTCTTGCATCTGCCGTGCCATGTCTCGCAGTTCTGTCTCGAGCCCGGCGTCGACGTTCAGAGCGTCGGTGTCAGCATCCAGCATGGCAGCCCATCTCCCCACCGCACGGGAGAGTGCCTGCGCTTCACCCATACGCTCCCACACGTCGAGTTGTGCGGCGGTCCACTCCGCTCGTTCCGAGGGGTCAAACTCAAGGCGAGGATCTTCGCGTACCTCAAAGGTCTGCTCCGAGGTCAATCCACCAGACGTGAGTCGCGCGGTATAACGACCGGGCACCACCCACGGGCCAGCGCCCCCACCTCGACCGACCCGACCGCCGCCGCCAGCGACGGCGTCGCCTCCGATGCGGGCATATCGCAGATCCCAGACGACACGGTTCATTCCGCGGGTCGCGCCGTGCTCCAACCCCGCGACCTGCTGCCCCGTCGAGTTCAGGATCAAAATGTCAGCCGACCCGTCGCCAGCAGTCCAGAAGTCGAGGATCGCCCCGTTCGGGGGGTTCTCACCTTCAAAGATCATATTCCCGGTGTGTGCCTTCTCAGCGCGATAGCGAATCTGCTCGGCCGGCTCGACACTGAAGAGGTGTGAGGCAGACACGGCCACCGAGGCATCCATTTCCTGAAGCGCGTTCACGTGATCGAGGATGTAGATCCCTCGCCCGTGCGTCGCGAGCACCAGGTCGTTGTCACGCGGATGAACGACGAGGTCGTTCACCGCGACGGTAGGAAAGCCACCTTTGATCTCGACCCAGTTCTGTCCGCGGTTCCACGACCAGAAAACACCCATCTCGGTGCCGAGATAGAGGACTTCAGGGTTACGCGCGTCTTCCCGCACGACGCGAACAACGCGCTCGGCCGGCAGATCTCCGATGATCGAGCGCCACGAATTTCCATCATCCTCAGAAACCCACAGGTAGTTCTCGTAATCGTCGTTCCGGTAGTTGTTCGCGGCCACGTACACCCGACCGGATACGGTCTTAGACGCGTGAACCTGATTGACCCACATGAGTTCAGGCACGCCCGGCATGGCATCAGTCGCGATACGCCAGGTCGTCCCGTCGTCGCGCGAAATCTGCACCATGCCGTCATCCGTGCCGGCATAGAGAGTCCCCGGAGAGAACTCGGACTCTGCGATGGCGGTCAGAGTCGGCCAGTACGGAATCCCATCATCTAGTGACAAGACGAAGGAGTCCGCCGCCTGGTCCATGATGACGAGCCCTCGTCGATCCGTGCCCGAGGTCAGGTCCCCGAGTGACGCCCAAGTGTCGCCGCGGTCAGTGCTCTTGAACAACTCATTGAGGCCCGCATAGAGCGTCTCGTTGTCGTGCGGACTGATGATGAACGGACCGTCCCAGTTGCCCGGAGGCATCGCGTTCCCGAACGCCTGATACGGGTCGTCGAGGTCGGGCCACGTCGTCCAGTTCCGTCGGGCTCCGATGAAGCCCTCGGGCTGATTAGGTCGAATATTACGACTCGCCCCGGTCTCCATGTCCCAGCGCGTGAGGCCGAGGTACTGGCTCTCAGAATAGAGGACTCGGTTGTCGGTGGTGTCGACGAGACTCAGGAAGCCGTCTCCCCCGCCCCAGCGGACCCAGTCTTCGTTGAGGATGCCCTCAGACCGATACGTCGCGTTCGGCCCACGCCAAGAACCGTTGTCTTGCAAGCCCCCGTAGACGTTGTAGGGGTGGGCCAGATCGACCGACACGCGGTAATACTGACTGAGCGGCAGCGCCGTGTGGTAGAGAAAGTGATCGCCGCGGTCATAGCTGATGCCGAGGCCGCCGTCGTCGAGCTTGATGACATGTCGCGAATCGTGCGGATTCACCCAGACGAGTCGGTCATCGCCATGGGTACGGTGTTCCCGCGGAACGGTGAACGTGACGCCGGCGTCGTCGGAGTAGCTATACGAGTTGAGCATGTAGATGCGCTGATCATCGTTCGGATCAACCATCGGCTGGCTGGCATACATAGGCCGTGGGTTCCAGTCACTCTGGAAGGTCCAGTTCTCGCCACGATCATCGGTGCGGTAGATACCAGCGAGACGCTGCTCGTAGGCGGTCGACGCGTTGAAGCGCTCGCCTTGCTCCAGACTGATGTAGACGATGCGCGGATCGGATCGGTAGATCGTGATACCGATCCTTCCGATGTCCCCGGTCGCAAGCCCATTATCGAGTCCCGAGTTGGTGAGCTTCGTCCAGTTCTCACCACCGTCCGTGCTCTTGTACAAACCACTTCCCGGCCCGCCGCCGTGGAAACCCCAGGGCCGCCTCTGACGCTGGTACATCGCCGCGTAGAGGATGTCGGGATTCGATGGATCCATCGCGACATCCACCGCTCCCGTCTGCGGATCAACGAAGAGCACCCGTTTCCACGTCTCGCCGCCGTCCGTGGTCTTGTAGAGACCGCGATCAGGGTTCGGACCCCACAGATGGCCCATGGAAGCGACATAGACGATATCGGAGTCATCTGGATGCATGACGATCCGGCCGACATGATGGCTCTCTTCAAGGCCCATGTTGGTCCAAGAGTCGCCACCATCGGTCGACTTGTAGACACCGTCGCCCCATGAGGACGACTGCCTGTTAGCCCGCTCCCCGGTTCCGACCCAGACGACGCTTGTGTCCGTCTGATGAACCGCGATGTCGCCAACGGAGTGAACCGCTTCGGTCTCAAACACCGGCGCGAAACGCACACCGTTGTCCGTTGTCTTCCAAACTCCGCCCGTCGCAGCCGCGATGTAGTAGACCTTCGTATCCATTTCTACGACAGCCATGTCGACCAGGCGGCCGCTCATATTCGCAGGTCCGATGGATCGAGGCTGAAGCGCATCGAGGTCGGCGCGCGACACCTGTCCGTGAACAGGTGTCGCCACGGCAAATGCGAGCGTCGAAAGGGCGAGGGTCTGAGTCAGAAAGCGCATGTACGGCTCCGGGGAAGATCAGGACGAGCACGAACGCTCACCCCCGACAATCGAACCAACTGGCCCCAACGGGTATCCAACCCGTTAAAACCGGGTCGAAAAGATGTCGCGAGGACCCGGGGGCGTCCAATGCCCCCGCTTCTTGCGGGAACCGCGCTCGACTGAAGCTTGTACAGATGGACCGCGCCTTCCTGCCCGAGCGGACGGCACCAGCCACTACACGAACCGAGATCACTTCGCTCCACATGAAGACGCTCAACCTCCGCGATACGGCCCTGATCGCCTCGATCGCCCTTGCTGGTGCCTGTGGTGGGTCAGCAACGACCGAGAGATCAACTACACCCCCGCCGAGCTCATCCTCAGGCGGTGGCCAAGGCCTGATCGTTCAGCCCGGAGCACCTGGACAGGCGGGGCGGTCGTTTTCGACCGACGAGCTCGCCGCCGTCGAGGGCGTGTCGTACGTCCAGGCAGATGTCGACTTCATGCAAGGCATGATTCCGCACCACGCTCAGGCCTTGGAAATGACTGCGCTGGTCCGCCAACACGCCTCGACCGGTGCCGTACGTACCATGGCGCTGCGGATGGAGATCTCGCAGCGAGATGAGATCGGCTTGATAGAGGGGTGGCTCCGCGAGCATGGCGAGGCCATCGAGATGCCGGGGATGGGCATGAGTGGCATGCACGTGATGCCAGGGATGCTCACGCCGGAGCAGATGACGGAGTTGGCGAATGCCAGAGGAGTCGAGTTCGATCGCCGCTTCCTGGAAGGGATGATTCAGCATCACTACGGGGCCATCGACATGGTCTTCAACCTGTTCAATACGTCGGGCGCCGCCCAGGAATCGACCATCTTCAAATTCGCTGAGGACATCGACGCGGATCAGCTCATGGAAATCGAGCGCATGCGGGGCGTTCTCGCGACGCTGCGCTAGTCATTGATAGAACCGAACACATCGTACGCCAAACCAATCCGTTCACGAGAGGTGAAGGAATGAAGTCCATCTGTCAGAGATTCACGGGGCCCTTCGGGCTCCTCGCCGCCACGGCCCTCGTGGCGAATGCTTTTGCGGTGCAGGACGTTGCCGCACAGCAGCAGGCGACGGTCGTGCCGAACGCCCCTGCCCTTGAGTGGGATCCGAACGATCCGCGGATCGGCCTAGGTGCCGGCTGGCTGGACGCTGAATCAGCGATCAGCGGCTTGGAGTTGCTCGCTGCGATTCCGCGGCCAGACGGCTTCTTCAACCCCACGACGCCCGCGGATGGTCGCTTCAACAACACGGACCTCGCCTTCAGTGGTGACCTGCTGGTTCAGGGCAACTACAACGGCTTCCAGCTCTTCAACATTTCGGAGCCGGCCAACCCGACGCTCGACCTGTCGGTCGTGTGCCCCGGTGGACAGGGTGATGTCTCGGCCTATGGCGACTTGATCGTCATGTCCGCTCAGGAGACCCGCGGTCGGCTGGACTGTGGTATCGAAGGGGTCACCGATTCGATCAGCGCCGAGCGCATGCGCGGCGTCCGGATCTTCGACGTTTCGGACATGAGCAACCCGACACAGGTCGCGGCGATTCAGTCGTGCCGTGGTTCGCACACGCACACCATCGTCACGGACCCGACGGACTCTGAGAACATCTACATCTACATCCAGGGCACGTCACGTGTGCGGCCCGGTGATGAGCTAGCCGGCTGTTCCGGTGGCGAGCCCGAAGAAGACGCGAACACCGCGCTCTTCCGCATCGAGGTCGTGAAAGTCCCACTCGCGAACCCGGCAGCCGCCGAGATCGTGAACATGCCACGCATCTTCGCGGACGATGACGGCAACATCGGTGGTCTCTGGCAGGGTGGAGATCACGGCGAAGGCACGCAGAGCAGCCGTCGCACGAACCAGTGCCATGACATCACGGCATTCCCGGATATCGGTCTCGCCGGTGGTGCGTGCTCGGGTAACGGGATCCTCCTCGACATCTCCGATCCGGAGAACCCGATGCGAATCGGTGAGGTCGCGGACCCGAACTTTGCGTACTGGCACTCCGCCACGTTCAATAATGACGGCAGCGTCGTCATATTTACAGATGAGTGGGGTGGTGGTTCCGCTCCGCGCTGCCGTGCGACGGACCCGGCCACATGGGGCGCCAACGCGATCTTCCGGATCAGTGAAGGCGGAGACATGGAGCTGGCCGGCTACTACAAGCTGCCAGTTCCGCAGACCGACACCGAGAACTGTGTCGCCCACAACGGGTCAATCATTCCGGTGCCTGGCCGAGACATCATGGCACAGGCGTGGTACCAGGGTGGCGTCTCACTCATGGACTTCACGGATCCCGAGAACGCCTTCGAGATCGCGTTCTTCGATCGCGGCCCACTCTCGATTGAGTCGCTCTTCACCGGCGGATACTGGTCCACGTACTGGTACAACGGTCGCCTCTACGGCGCCGAGATTTCCCGTGGTATCGACGTCTTCCGGCTGACCCCGAGTGAGCACCTTTCAGCAGCAGAGATCGCCGCCGCTGAGTCGATCATGATGGGTCAATTCAACGCGCAGTTGCAGCCGCAGGTCGAGTGGGCGCCTACCAAGGACGTCGCGCAGGCCTACCTGGATCAGATGGTCCGGGGCAATCGCATTCTCAACGATCGCGCACAGGAAATTCAGCGGACGGTGAACAGTGGATCGGCGGCGCAGCTCAACGCACTGGCTGCGAATCTCGAAGCCGATGCAGTTCAGATCGAATCAGGCACGCTTGGTGGAGACGCCGTGCGCATGTCGAAGCTCGCCGCCGTCCTTCGCGGGATGGCCATGTAGGACTCGTTCTTTCTTGGCCGACCCGTCTGAGAATCGCAGGTTAACAGAAGGGCCCGGCACCGTGAGGTGTCGGGCCCTTTCTTGATGAATCATCCTGAAGCCAGACTCAGGTGGCTTCGTCAACCTCCTGGAGGAGCCGCATGAGCATCTCGAATAGGATCGCGCTGAGCTTGATCCCCTTCAGCGCCCTGATCACCTGCGATTCACGGGCAGGTCGAGGGCTCCTCGGTCGACCACAACGCCGGCCTTGATGACGATCGCGATATCCTGCGCGTTGCTGATGTCAGCAAGCGGATCGCTGTTCAGTAGGACCAGGTCCGCGAGCTTCCCTTCTTCAATTGATCCGAGCTCCCGCTCCTTACCCAGAAACGCCGCCGCGTTGAGCGTTCCGATCCGGATCGCTTCGACAGCCGGGATCCCACCCTCGACCATCAGCTCCAGCTCACGGTGAGATGCCGGACCCGTGGACTGATCCGAACCGAGGACGAGCGAGCCGCCCGCATCCACGATCAATCTCAGGTTCTCCTGAGCGACGGGGGTCATGACCTTCATCCAGGTCGTCCACGTACGCGCCGCGTACTCGTCACGAACGGTCGTACGCAGCCGCTCGATCGTCTCGGGCTCATAGACATCCTGATAGATGGGCCTGTCCAGAAATTCAGAGTGCTCCACAAGACGACTGTATCCCTCACCGATCGTGAGTGTCGAAACCATCGGGGTACCAGTGGATGCCATCAGGGCGACGAACTCCTCACTGACCGGTCCCTGGATTATCGGGTGGGCCAGGGTGTTGATGCCCGCCTCGATCGCCTGGCGCGCGCGGAATTCGTGTGAAATGTGTACCGTCGTGCGGACACCGCGGGCGTTCAGATACGTTCCGATACGCTCCATGAGCTCCGGATCGAGCAGCGGAATGAGCGGCCGGGTCCCCCAACCGTGCTCATCAAACGTCAGCTTCACCATGTCGGGATCGCGCGCCAGATGAGCGTCGAGCGCCGGAATTGCCTCAGGCCAGCTATCGACTAGCGTCGCACCGCGGCCACCCCCATGCCCTCCCGGCGCCGTGACCACACCACCGCCCGCAAAAATGCGTGGAGCTTCGATGTCGCCTGACCGCTCACGCTCCCTCAGTCCGAAGATGTAGTCGGGAAGGTTCCCGGCGTCGTACACACTCGTAATCCCACTGTACAGGAATCCGTGAAGCGCCCGGATACCGGCCTGCTCGTTCATGCCGCCCTGGCCCCGAGCCCCGGTGAGATGGATGTGCATGTCCATCAGACCTGGAATCAGATACTTGCCCCGACCGTCGATCCGCTGCGTACCCGACGGCGCGTCGATCTCCGTCCTAGACACACGGACGATCCGACCTGCCTGCACCAGCACGTGCCGATTCTCCATGGCAGGCCGACCCGTGCCGTCGATGACGGTCACGTTCTCAACGAGTAGATCGTTCGACTGGGCCGTCGCATTCGGCGGGAAGGCGATGACGATGACGAAAACCGCAACGACCAGGGTGTTGATGTTCTTCATAGCTGCGCCCTCCGGCGGCGCGAGCCTGCGATGTACCGAACAGTCTTCACCCCCGGGCGCGGTTTGTCATGCAGTTGGCACTCTCGACGGGGTGGCGTAGTCTGAGCCGGCGCCCGAACCGGGCTGCGGTCGACGGCTCTCAGGTCAGGCACACGAACATGAAGAAACTTCTACGACCAGCCCTCACCCACGTGGCGATGCTCGTCGCAGCTTCCGGGGTCGTGACCCCGGCCTGCGCCCAGGCCCGGCCGTTCACTGCGGAAGACATGCTGGATGTGGTTCAGATCAGTGGCCTTGTCGCCCTGGGGCTCAATGGAGATCGACTCGCCTTCATCCTCCCGGACCTCTCGGACGACTGGAACGTCGCAGAGCGGGTGCAGGTCGGTGCGGTCCACATCATGGACGTGTCCGGCTCGGGAGAACGCCCCCAGCCAGTGGCTGGAGCAGGTAGTCGGAATTCGTATCCGGTGTTCTCTCCAGACGGTAGCCAACTCGCATTCTTCATAGACTCCGCCGAAGGTGGGCGCCTCGCGATCCTCGAGATCGCCTCAGGCCAGGTCAAGGAGGCCGGCACACCTTTCTCTGGCAAAGCCACACGCGCCCCTCAGTGGGCGACGGGCGACAGAGTGGTCTACGCCCGACCCGACATCCCTGCCCCCACGCCGGAACAGCAGCGGATCGAGGTGCTTACAATTTCCGACCCACTTCCCGGCGATGCGTACTTCCAGCGGGACTCGCGAGCGGGTCTTCGCATGGCGGACCTCAGGACCGGCACCGAGCGCGCACTCGTGCCCGATGGCAGTCGGCTAGGTTCGTTTGGCGTGTCGCCGAGTGGCCAGTACCTGCTCGGCAACGTCGGTGGGCAACAACGAGCCCAACTCTGGGACCTGTCTACTGAAACCGACCCTCGGGGCGTGGGAGCCGGCGCGGATCGACCGGCGTGGCTGGTGGACGGCCGACTGCTCGTACGTGCCCCCGGACGCTTGGTGGCGATCGATCCGGGTCGAGCGAGCGGACCACCCACGCATGTCGTGGACCTCAGTCTCCCGATCGCAGGCCTCACCGAATCCCCCGACGGCCAGCACTTCGCAGGCCTTGTTGCCGATCCCTCGCTGACCGACCCGGAAGTCGAAGCGCCCCGGCCGAACATGTACACGGTCGCTCGACCCTTCCTCGACGCGGTGCTGTTGTCCGTGCCGAGCGGGGCGATCACGAACCTGACCGAGGACATTTCGGACCAGATCAGGTCGCTCACCTGGGCTCCGGAGGGTGATGCGATCTACTTCATCGGTACGGACAACGCGACGTACGACGAGACGTTGTACCGGTACGATGTTCAATCGGGCGAACGTACCGTGCTCAGCACCGGGAAGGAGGCGATCGATCGGATCATCCCCACGGTTGATGGCCTCCTCGCGTCGATCCAGTCAGCCACGACGCCACCCGACCTCTGGTCGATCGACGGAACCGACGGGGCGCGCACGCGGGTGACTGATCTCAACCCACAGCTGTCCGACATCGATTTCAGCGAGCCTTCGCTCTTCCATTTCGAGAGCGAGGAGGGTGACCGCCTCGGCGCACTCCTCTACCGGGCCACCGGCGACGTCCCACCGGACGGCGAGCCGGTAATTACGTACGTCTACGAAAAGCTGACGCCCGGCATCCACCGATTCCAGCCGCGCCAACAAATCTTTGCGACGCATGGATATGCCGTACTTATGCCGAACGTCATGATCCGTGTGGGGCAGCCCGGCACATCGTATGTGAGCTCCGTCGTGCCCGCGATTGCAGCCGTCCGTGACATGGGTTTCACGAACGGAAAGTCGTGCATGTGGGGAGGCAGCTTCGGTGCCTACGCCACGTCCTTTGTCATCACCCAGACACATACCTTCGATTGTGCCGTCTCCCGTGCTACCCCACCTGAGCTCTTCCGGAACTGGGCAAGCGGGCGAGATCGGGACTCGCGAAACATCGAAAACGGTCAGGCCCGCCTCGGTGGCAGTCCGTTCGAGGTGCAAGATCGCTACATCTCTCAGTCAGCGTTCTTCCATCTCGACAAGGTCGAGACACCGGTCCTCATCACACATGGCGTGAAGGACTTCACAATCCTTTATGAAGAGGGCGCGATGATGTTCTATGCGCTACGCCAGCTCGGGAAGGAAGCCACGCTCGTCACATACCGTGAGGGTGATCACAGCCTCTACCGACACTCGCGCGCCGACGCGCTCGACGTGCACCAACGCATGCTCGACTGGTTCGCGTTGTATATGCGATAGTTCTGGTGTAGACCTGTAAGTTATCTGTTTACAATCACTTATGGCTTTATTTTTCTGATACGTAGATCGATTCTAATCAGAATACCATTCTAACGACCGTAAAGTTCTGCTTTATGCCGACGCGAACACGGAGGCGACAACACGTCTCATGTGGGCCACAGCATCGAACCGCCTCGACGCCACCTGAGTGCTCTTGGAGGCGGGTGCAACCCGAACTTAGATTCTCATGTTCCCCTAAACACAGTTCGCCTCATGGGCCCCCACAAGTACTGCGAGCAGATCGCTAGGGCTCTTTTTCATAAATAACCCAAACCAAAAGATGTACCGCCCTATGATCTCTCGAAACCGTATCCTGACTCTTGCGGCCCTATCTGCCGCATTCGGGCCAGCAACCCTTACAGCACAGGATCAATGGCTTAGCGAAACCAGCTGCTCGGAGGTAGCCCACGCCATAGTGAACGAAGGGATCACGGCCTGGGGCAGCGTTGAGCATGGCCGAGCGAAAGGCATGTATCAGGCAGCACTCGTCGTAGACCCTGACTGCACAGCCGCAAAGATCGCGCTAGCTGACATGGCGAACGGCGCAGAATGGGGAACGCGATCCGCCCAGATGGAAGCACTGGCCAATGTCACCGGTACCCCGGCAGAAATGGCTTGGCTTGATGTGATGAAGTCCTCGGACGGGCCGAGCACGTCATACGAAAAGGCCCAGGAATCTCCCGATGATGCCCTATTTCATTACTGGGGATCATGGAGTGAAGAATCAGGACCAGTCATAAATGCCCTCGCAGCCTTTGCGGAGCGCTTTCCCTCTCTTGCAGGGGGAGCGTTCAACACACTGGCATATGCCTACGCTCAGGGCGACGGCGTGGACGTTGATGAGGTCAAATCCAGAGAATTCCTCCGTTCTTATTTGAGGCTATACAACGAAGCGAATGCACACGACTCCTTCGCTGAAATCTCAGCCATCTTCGGCGATTACGAAGGCGCTCTCCGACACCAACGCCACGCCGTAGACCGCGGCGGCGTAACCGTATTCGGTGAGCGCACAGGGATGTACTCGCGTCTCGGTAATAAAGAGGAATACAGGCAAGCAGTGGTAGCCGCCGTCGAGGTTCTCGCCAATCCCGACGCACCCGAAGAAGAAACCGCTGCAGTCCTGTCGGATCAGTCCGTCATGTGCTTATCGAGCATGGTACCTTGCTCGGTCATGACCGCTGCGGAATACATGGCCACCGCAAACGGCACAGAGTGGCTGTCGATGTCCGCAAATGACGTCGACATCATTTTCAACGACATGATGACCCTCGCAGTCGCGACCCATCACAACACAGCCCAGTACATGCTAGATGGCCAGACTGTGGATTATTCGGGTCGCGTATCTTCCGTCTGGGAGGTTACGAATCAGGAGGTCAGCTTGATAACTGCAAACTGGGCACCCATGGGTGGTGCGGGCCTCCCAGGCAGCTGACAGAGGATCAACACCCAGCCTGCTGCTCTGGCTGATTCCGGCGGAAATCACACGGGCCCACCTCCATGACGAAGGTGGGCCCACTTCGTGTCGTCGCCTCCGTTCGTATTCGACCGGAAGCCAAACTAGGGTTCATACCACATTGAGTTTACAGGCAGGAGAACGCTAGGGAACTAAAGGACTTTAGGCGGTGGGGTCTTGCGATAGTTCGAGCGTGAACTCGTAAACCATTTTTTCACAAACGATTATGACGTTATTTGCTTGGTCATCATATCGATATGATGCACTCTGACTAGAAAACCAGCTTAATTTCAGGGTTAATCGTCTTTGCCCCCCCTCCCACCAGCAGAGGGGGTGGGACTAGTCCCACTCAATTATGAAGAGGGCCCGATGATGTTCTATGCGCTACGCCAACTCGGGAAGGAAGCCACACTCGTCACATACCGTGAGGGTGGTCACAGCCTTTACCGGCACCTCGCGCGCCGATGCGCTCGACGTGCACCAACGCATGCTCGACTGGTTCGCGTTGTACATGAGATAGCAGATTCCACCACGTTCCCGTTCACGTGACTACCCTGGTACTACGCCATGCCAAGACTGACTCGCCACACCTCGATAGGTGTACTCCTCCTAGTTGCTCTTTCCGGATGTTCTACCTCCGAGCAGGACGACCCTGACATGAGCGGAGCCGCACCAACGAGCCTCCCGGACGCTCCTGCGATCGAGGCGACGAACGCGTTCTACTACTACGACGACATTGAGGCCGCGTGGGCGTTCTATCGCGACGTGCTCGGCTTCGAGACCGTGGCGGACTATGGCTTCGCCAAGATCATGCAGGTCGCACCGCAGTCCCTTCTGACCCTGGTGAACGCCGCCGATGGCATGCACACCGCCGACGAGCCGAAAAGCGTCACACTCGCCATAATGACAGAAGACGTGGAGGCTTGGTACGCCCACCTCAAGGCGAACGACGTGCCGATGCGCGGTGAGCTCACGATACAGGAGGGAAGCGCCCACGACGGTTTCGTCGCGATCGACCCGGAGGGGTACTTCCTCGAGTTCGAGTGGTTCAACGAGCATGAAGAGAATGTTCAACTCTCTCCACAGCTCGCCACGATTGAGCCGCTCCAGACGGACGCGCGCCCAGACGGACTCGGCATCACGGGAACGGTGCTCTGGCTCTACTTCGACGAGATGGCACCCGCTGAAGTGTTCTATGAGGAACTGCTCGACGTCGACATGATCGTCGACCAGGGATGGGCGAAGGTCTACCCGGTCTCGCGGACCGGTTACATCGGCCTTGTCGATGCGAGCCGCGGCCTGCACCAGGCCACACAGGACAAGGGCGTCACGATGTCGTTCCTGACCCAGGACGTCCGTACTTGGCTGGACCGTGTGCGTGCGTTGGGAATCGAGCTGCGCACGCCCGAAATCATGATGGAGTCTGATCTGGTCGAGACCTTCGTAGCGTACGACCCAACTCACTACTTCATGGAGTGGGATACTTTCCTCGACAAACCTGGAAATGAACGACTGATTGAGGCGATCCGCTGATGGACCAAGAACGCATGCACTTCGTGGGAATCGTCGGGACGGTGCGTCCGGGGAACTAAACGTCAAAAGCGCTGGCGTTGGTCGCGGACTAGGTCAACGCGACAGAGCATTGCTCCTTCGAGACGATCGACGCCGCAGACCTGAATCTCCCCTCCCCCGGGCAGCCCGCGACCGATGGTGCGGAGCGCCTGAAGGCCGCGGTCGCCGGTGCCACAGGTGTCGTTTTCGCGACGCCGGAATACCACGGCTGCTTCGCCAGTGTCACCAAGCTGGTCATCGAGAACCTGGACTTCCCTTCGGCTCTAGCTGGCAAGCCAGTGGGCTTGCTCGGTGTTGCGGCAGGCCGGATCGGAGCGATCAAGTCGCTTGAGAGTCTGCGCGGGGTGTTCCCCCATACCGGGGCGATCGTTCTACCGGGCCCCATCTCCGTAGCGGGTGTACACACGGTCTTCGACGCTGATGGGAAGTGCCTGGACGCCGGTGCCGAGAAGGCGATTCGTTCCCTCGGGACCGCGATGACACACTGTGCGCAGCAGAATGTGTGTCCAAGGATGGCGCTTGAGGCGATGGTGCAGGCAGGCGCCCGCGTTTGCCGCGCCCCCGCTTAACGGGGCACGAGTTCAGATACACGGGTGACACCGCTGCATGCGGTCGCCTCCAGCGAGGATCGCAGGTCCTCCCAAAGGTCCTCCAGATGCTCTGCGCCGACGGAGATTCGAATGAGGTCCTCGGGGATTCCGAGGCGACCTCTCTCCTCTTCTCCCATTGCCTGATGGGTCAGCGACGCTGGCCGCTGAACGAGGGTGTCTACGGCACCAAGGCTGACTGCCGGCACCGCGATCCGAAGGTGGGTGATGAATTGGTCCGCCCGCTGGGCGCCTCCATCGAGGCGGATCGTGATCATGGTCCCAGGTCCCGCCATCTGCCGGTCCACTACCGCATGATCCCGGCCCGACAGGCCTGGATACCCGACCATGTTCACCTCAGCGTGAGCCTGCAGGCGGACGGCGAGCTGCCGGGCGGTCTCCTGCTGCGCACGAACACGAAGACCAAGCGTCTGGATGCCGCGGCAGAACAGGTGCGCAGCGATCGGATGAAGAATCGCTCCGGTGGCGATTCGAACCTGACGCAGTCTCATCGCAGTATCGGGGTTTCGCGTGGTGACCACTCCCCCCATCGCGTCTCCATGTCCGCCGATGAACTTGGTGGCGCTATGGATGGCGTACTCGGCCCCGTGCCGAAGCGGCTGTTGGAGAATCGGTGTGGCGAACGTCGAGTCCACGGCGACCGGCACACCCTGAGCATCATGCACGAGGCGTTCGATATCCGTGACCGTGAGCAATGGATTGGACGGCGTCTCCAAGAGAACCAGAGCGGTATCAGGCTTGAGCGCTTCGCGAACCTCTGCCGCCGCGGCCCACGTCACACGGGACCCCAGGAGACCGGAGGCCAGGAGGTGATATGTGCCGCCGTAGAGGGGGGGCAAAGCTACGATGTGAGAACCGCGGGACTGCGACTCCAGCACGAGCGCAGCAACCGCGGCCATGCCCGAAGCGAAACACACCGAGTCTGCCCCCCCTTCGAGGCCAGTCATGCGCTCCTCGAACTCGCGGCAGTTCGGATTGGCGAGCCTCCCGTAGATCGGATTCGCCGCTTCGGCAGCTCCCGCGGCGAATTCCTGCATGCTCGACATCGCCGCCACGGGGTCGGGCGTGCGGTAGGTAGTCGACAAGTCGATCGGGCGAACATGTGACAATCCATGTGCCCCGCCCTCTCCTACGATCAAACGCGTATCCGTGTGCATCTCGATCCCCCCTGGATGTGGTAGTCATAGACTATGGCAACCATGCACACGATGTTCACACTTCACGCATTTATTTCACCAATAACGGGCCACAATGGATCTACCTGACAAGGATCTTCAGATATTACGTGAATTGTCGCATAATGCGCGTATTACGAATAAGAATCTGGCCGAAAAGGTGGGACTATCGCAGTCCGGGTGCCTCGAGCGGGTACGACGGCTTGAGGAGAGAGGCGTACTCCTGGGCGCATACGCCGCGATCGCCCCGGAAGCGGTGGACGTGGGGGTCCAAGCCCTGATTGCGGTCCGCCTGAAGCGGCACACGCGAAGAGCGGTCGCCACGTTCCGCTCCTACACCCTGACTCTGCCAGAGGTGAGTGCAGTCTTCCACGTGACCGGAGACTACGATTTCTACGTTCATGTAGCAGCCCGTGACATGAACCACCTGCGCGACTTTGGTCTGGATTCGCTAACCACCCGGGCCGAGGTGGCGAGGATCCAAACCTCTTTGATGTTCGAAGCCGTGAGCCGACCGGGGTGGCCCGTTCTCCGAGCCCCTGCCTGACCTCCAGTGGGCCAGTAGCAAGCGTCTGTTATCTTTGCCGCCATGATTCTGGTTACTGGAGGCACCGGCTTCATCGGTTCGAACCTTGTCGGCGCACTCGCCGAGCGGGGAGCGCGCGTGTCCATCTGTGACACACTCGGAACGGGTGACAAGTGGCGGAACATCGCCCGACACGAGATCGATGAGATCGTGGATCCCTCGGCACTTGAGGAATTCCTCACTCGGCGCCGCGCGGACATCGACTTCATCTACCATATGGGCGCCATCTCGGCGACGACCGAGACCGATGTCGACCTCATCGCAGACAGCAACCTGCGCCTGTCGCAGACACTCTGGCGGTGGTGCTCCGAGCGACGTGTTCCCTTCATTTACGCGTCATCGGCGGCCACTTATGGGGACGGAGCACACGGATTCGCGGATGAGGACAGCGTCGAGGCCCTGGCCTCGCTCCGACCCCTCAACGCCTACGGCTGGAGCAAGCACGCGTTCGACCGGTGGGTCGCGCGCCAGATCGCGGCGGAAAAAGGAGTCCCACCGCACTGGGCCGGCCTCAAGTTCTTCAACGTCTACGGCCCGAACGAGCATCACAAAGGCGACATGATGAGCGTCGTCACCAAGTCGTACCCGGGCGCCGTCGCCGGGGACAACGTGACGCTCTTCCGCTCGCATCACCCCGACTACGAGAATGGCGGGCAGATGCGCGACTTCGTCTACGTCCGGGACTGCGTAGACCTGATGCTCTGGATGAGGGATTCGCCTCCCGCCACCGGCCTGTACAACGTCGGGAGTGGCCGGGCCCAGACGTGGCTCGCACTGATGAGCGCACTATACAACGCGGTCGATCAGCCGCTAGAGATCAAATGGGTCGACACGCCGATCGAGATCCGGGACCGCTACCAGTACTTCACCCAGGCGGACATGTCGAAACTCCGCGCCGCTGGCTACGACAAGGCCTTCATGAGCGTGGAGGAAGGAGTCGCCGATTACGTAGAGCGGTATCTCTCAGCAGAAAACAGATACGCCTAGGGCCGCATCGCCTCCACTGGGATCCGCGCGGAGGTCACGTCGCGCGCCAGCGCGATCGACGCAAGAACGCCAGCGATCGCAAGCGTGATGACGATAGAGCCGTACACGAACGAAGCCGCCGCCCTAGTTCACGAAGAGGTTGAACTGGCGTGTGTACTTGATGAACACCGACCGCCCCTGCGGCCCCATGAGCGAGTCGAATCCCTGAACGTCGTTGTAGACGATGAAGAGGCCCGTCCCCGCCGTGTTCAGCCAGCCGAAGCGAAGGTTGCTCGACCACTGGTCGACCTGATCGGAGTACTGAACGAGTCCCTGCATATAGATCCGCGGCGTGAAGAACCACCCGAGCTTAAAGCTCGTCAGGGTCGCTGCGAACTTGCCCTCGGGCAGCTCAACGTCGTTGTAGGAGAGCGCCCATGTCGCGCTCGACCTGTCGCCCAGGCGATACGTGAGGTCACCGCTGCTGGTCCGCTTATTACCGGAAAGGAATGACCCCCAGTTGAAGCGGGTGTTCAGTGAGAATGCTCGGCTCTGGTCTGTCATGTAGACGAGCGCACCTTCCCATCCTTGGTACATACCCTGCGGAACGGTGACACCCACTCCCGGGATGTCGAAGTCTTCATAGAGCCCCTCCGTGACGTAGTTCGCCCCGGTGTGCATCTCCATTCCCGACGGCCACGCCCAGTGACTGTCGACGTGCAAGCGCGAGGAGATCTCGAATCCAGGTGCCGCCACGGAGCTCGTATTTCGATAAGTGAAATACGACACGTGCGGCCGAAGCTCGCGCCAGATCTTCGACGGACGGTAGATGTATTGGGCAAAGGTCTGGTAGTACCGGTGCCCGCGACGGGGCACGAATCCGATCTCCGGGTTGAAGCTCTCCCCGATCTCCTGGACCGTGACATTCGCCCGCACGCTCCTCATGGCGAGCGTACCCGTGAGATCCCATGCGATGTCCGATTCGGTCAGGTCAGGCGTCTTGGTCTTGGCGAGATACGACGTGAGCGTCACTTGGTCACCGAGGCCGACCTGAGCGTCGATGGCGTATGTCTGATTCTCGTCACGATCGGTGTCACTGCGACGGTCCGTGAACAGCGCGCCGATTCTGGACCGGCTGGGCAGTTCCTTGGCGACCCGGGCAACAGAATAGGAATTCCGGCCACTGTTTTCGAGCACTCCGTCGGTCTGGATGTGCAGAAGGCCAACGTTCAGCCCCTGAGTGCGACCAGAGAGCCGTCCACCCGCCTTCATCGGGACAGGGGAGCCGTCATCGATACCGATCCTCCGGCTGAAGAACATGTCCGCGCCACCGCCGCCTACCGTGAAGAATCCGGCATTCTCTAAGAAGAATGGACGCTTCTCAGGAAAGAGCAGCGGGAATCGCGTCAGGTTTACCTGTGCGTCATCGACCTCGACCTGGGCGAAGTCCGTGTTCACAGTCAGGTCCAGTGTGAGGCCTTGGGTCACCTGGACCTTCGCCTCACCACCGATCTCGGCGTTCTCATCGAACTCGGTCTGGCCCGCCGCATAGTCCCGCTCTGTCGAGCCGAGCACGTAAGGAGTCACGGTTACTGCCCGCTTGAACGGCGGCACGAGCCCAGCGAGGTCCCCGGCGAAGTCGAGGCGGTAGAGGTTGAACTCCCGCGGTACGGCCGACCAGAAGACCTCTTCGTTCAGTCGACGAATTCGACGGGAAATGTTGAGGCCCCACTCTTCGACGTCGGAACCATAGCGAAGGGTGCTGAACGGGATCCTGAACTCAGCGTACCACCCGTCGCCGTCCACACCCGAGGCGACCTCCCAGCTACCATCCCAATTTTTATTGAATCCGCCGCCCGCACCGGCCTGAAAGCGCCGGCTGCTGTTCCCCCCACCCCCGAGAAAGAATCCGCCTCCAGCCCCCGCTGACGCGACTTGCCCGTCGTACTCGATTCCGGCAGGCGTCGTCCCGAAGACGAACCCATTCTGGTCGTCGTTATAGGTGTCCAGCACCATGATGACCGCGTCCGCATCGGTCACCTCGTAGTCGCGAATCGCCTCGCCCGGCACGATCTCGCCGGCCCGAGAGTCCCAAGCCCAGATGCCGATATAGATCGCGTCCTCGTCATAGAGCACACGGACTTCCGTGCGCTCCGATGCCGGCTGACCATCCATGGGCTCCCTCTGGATGAAGTCGGTCAGGACAGGTGCCGACTGCCAGGCTGCGTCGAGGAGAACGCCATCGATGACAGGCACTGAAGTCGCCCTGACCGCCGTCGCTGTCTGCGGGCTCTGCTGCCCCATGACCACGGTCGGAACGAGTGCCAGCAACGGCATGAGCAGCACAACGTGGAACTGACACTTTGCAAGCGAGCGTGACGGCATACTGAGTCGGGTCTGGAGAGAACGGCGGGTGCGCGGAGGTAACAAAAACCTGACCCTCACCGTGGGAACAGCGTTGAGGTTACCATTCCGTCGGCCCCCTCGCATACCGATTCGTTGGAGACCCATCGCCCAGTGAACTTCTTACGCGGAATGCTTACCTCAGCGGCTCTATCGGTCTCGCTACTCTGCTCGTCTCACCTGCCCGTCATCGCTCAGGTCAACGTGGAGGCACTCCGTCGGGACGACTCGCCACTTGGCCGGTCGGGCTCCGTCGGCGGGGACCTGTCCATTCGGACAGGCAACGTGGACTTCGTGGCGGTCGACCTGCGAGCGCGGCTATACGACGTTCGCGAAACCGAGACCAGACTTCTGATCGCAAACGGGGGCGTCGGCTTCCTCGGTCAAAGTCGTTTCGCCTCCTCCGGATTGCTCCACTATCGGCATGCCTACACGGCGATACATGAGCGTTTCACTCCCGAGTGGTATGGGCAGCTCAACTATGATCGTCATCAGCGGCTCTCCTTCCGCGCAGTCAGTGGCTTGGGAGCCCGTACCGGCTTCGCCCAGGGCGAGTGGGGTCAGTTCGGCGCTGGGTCCACCGTTATGCTCGAATACGAAAAGCTCGACTTGCCCGACACTACGACGCACCCGGAACACACCCTCCGTGCCCGGTGGAGCAACTTTCTCACGCTCCGCGTGGTGCCAACCGAGACGCTGGTCATCACTTCCACGACGTATATTCAGCCGGCCCTCCGAGCCTTTGACGACTACCGTGCCCTTGAAAATCTCCGCATCACGGCATCGATCACTGAGACGCTCGCACTGACCGTCAGCTTTGACCTCCGCTACGACAGCAGGCCCCCCGACGACGTCTCCCCTCTCGATTCGAGGCTTCGGACCGGTGTGACCTACACCTACTAACGGCCACCCCGGACCGGAGTCGCTACACGCGCCTAATGGCCTCGACTGATGGCAGATTCCGGGCACGAACGGCTTGGATCCATGCTGCGAGTGCAGTCGCGAGAGACAGAGCGCTCACTGGTGTCAGGAAAGTGCTCGGACTGAGCGCAGACACCTCGAAGGGCAACGTCTCGAGGAAGCTCGTCGAAAGCGCAGCCGCCACACTCCCAAAGACGATTCCAACGCCATACGCACGCCCATCTCACGTCGACTCTGGGCAACGTGCTATGCCAGGACGGAGTCAGATGCAGACCGCACCGAGTCCGAGTCCCAGTCCGAGGACTCGGAGCACCGGTCGATGGAAAGCTCTCTCCGTTCGTAGGGTGCGCTACGCCGGAGAGAGGCCCAGAGAAGAGACGAGCTGCGGCACCACCTCGCCGAGCCGGCCCTCGACCTTCACCGCGGCTACTTCGTCGGCTCGAGTCGGTCCAAGGTTGAGCACGCCGATGGGCATCTCTCGCTCAACCGCTCGGTACACAAATCGTCGCCCAGAGTAGACTGTCAACGACGATCCAACGACCAGAAGGACGTCGGCGTGATCGAGCATCCGCCAGGCCTGTTCAACGCGTGGCTTCGGGACATTCTCGCCAAAGAACACCACATCAGGCTTCAAGTTACCCCGGCAAGCGTCACAGGACGGCAGGACGAAACCCTCATAAGAGGTCCCCTCGAGGTCCGCGTCTCCATCGGGCCCCGGTGACGCGCGGAAGGGTGTTCCACTCCCGCCCAACCACGATGGATTCGCATCCAAGAGCCGCGCCTGCATCACCTCTCGCGCCAGCCGCTCGCCACAGTCGAGGCAGATCACGTAGGCCAGTGACCCGTGGAGCTCGATGACCTCCTGGCTTCCCGCTGCATGATGCAGGCCGTCGACGTTCTGAGTGATCAGCCCCGAGACCAGTCCGGCTTGTTCCAGGCGGGCGAGCCCTTTGTGTGCCACGTTCGGAACAGCCGTCGTCATTCGACTCCATCCAATGGCACTTCGGGCCCAGTACCGCCGCCGGGCTTCGGCCGAGCGGACGAAGTCCCCGTACTGAACAGGACTTCGCGTCTTCAGTCGCCCTTCTGTGCCCCGATAGTCGGGGATCCCGGACTCAGTGCTGCACCCAGCGCCGGCCAGAACTACGCAACGGCGGTCACGAAGCAGTCTCGTAGCCGCTTCGAGCGCGTTCGCGTCTGGAGGCGTCAGACTCCCGTTATCTCCGACCATCCCGCGGCACGAACTTCGTGACACCCTGCACCGGCCCGACTTCGCCCGCGTACACGTTGCCCTCAGCGTCCGCGGTGACACCCTCTCCCATCGATCCGACGCCGCCCATTCCGGACGGCCGTGCGGATTCATGGGCCGGCACGAACGACCATACCTCACCCGTGCGCGCACTTCCAACCCGCAGGCCCTTCATCCATCCACCCGGGTTGTAGTTCTCGTCGGACTCGGAGTCGATCGCGTAGAGAACGTCATCGGCATCAATGAAGATCCCGCTGTTACGGCTGAACTGATACCAGGTGTCGAGGTGATTCCCGTCCTGGTCAAAAATCTGAATCCGACGATTCCCACGGTCGGCGACAAAAAGGCGACCCTGTGAGTCGAACGCGAGGGAATGCGGCGAACGGAACTGGCCGTCGGCGTAGCCCCACTCACCAAAACTCATGATCATCGTCCCGTCCGGGGCGAACTTGGTGATCCGACTCTTCGAGTCAGGTCCCGGCTCATCCTGAAACTGAGCGGTGTGAGTCTCGGCGACGTAGATGCTTCCGTCCGGCCCGACGATGACGGCATTCGGATCAGTAAAATGCGTAGGTGGATCTCCCCTTACACCGGGAGTGCCCAGGGTCATCAGCAGCTCACCCGTCGGGCTGAACTTGAGCACAGTATGCCCATTCATCGGCGCATTGGGTGTACGCTCGAGCTCGCGTGCGTTAGGCGAGCGGGCGTCAGCGATCCATACGTTCCCCTCGGCGTCCACATCCATGCCGTGCGGCCATGTGATGAGTCCTGCTCCAAGGCTGCTCACCACGTTCCCATCCGGGTCGAGCTTGACGATCGGATCGGCGTCGGACTCCGCACACGAATTCGACCCGCACCGGTCCCCTGCCCAGATGTGAACACCGTCGACATCGACGTGGATTGCGCTAACCGAGCCCCAGGTGCGGCCGTTCGGAAGGACTCCGAAGTCACGCATCGTTTCATAGGGGTTGGGCAGGTCGTTGACCGGCTCGACGGCTGCATGTTCCGGCGGACCCGATGCCCCCCGCTGGGCAGAGACTGTCTGAGGTGCGAGGGCAGCCAGCACGCAGGCAGACAGGGTGATGGAACGAAAGCTAGGGAAACGACTCATGGGGCACCTCAGACACTGGGCGGGATCGTTCGTATGTTGGTCCGCCGAATGTGTGGACACGACCCAGGGTGTGCCAGTTCCAGCCAAGATGAGAGCTCGGTGACGGGATGGTCGGAAGAACGCCCGTCGGATCGCGCCCCGGCTCGCACTGCGCCCTAAGCCTGCGCTGTCACATTTCTCCATCATCGCCCCACTGCCCGGTGGCGAACCCCAGACGCCTCGGCCGGAGGCATCGCACTAGCCGCCGCCGGCCCGCTCCGTCAGCTGACGGGTACAGAATCCCCCGGATACCAGCCGCGCGATAATTTCTTTGGCATGTGCGACATCTCGCATTTCGACTACGGCGTCGAGTTCTGCCCGTTTCACCGAGACGTCGGCGAACATCCGCTGATGATAGGTCTCGACGATGTTTCCGCCGGCGTCGCCGATGATCTGCGCGACCTTCGCGAGGGTCCCTGTCTGATCCGTGATAGAGATCCGCAGCCGGGCGAGATGCCCCTCTCGGGACATGCCACGCAACAGGACGGACGAAAGCAGGCGTGGATCGATGTTGCTGCCGCAGGCGACGAGAGCAACGCTCTTTCCGGCGAAGCGCTCGTGATGCTCCTGTAGCGCAGCGAGAGGCGTCGCACCCGCCCCTTCCACGAGGAGCTTGGCCTCGATCAGCATCGACTGGACCGCAACTTCGATCGACGCCTCGCTGACAACGAAGATCTCATCCACGAGCCGGCGCACGATCTCACGAGTGATGGTCCCGGGCGACTTAACGGCGATGCCGTCCGCGATCGTATCTCCGCCAAGCACTTCATCGAGGCCGTTCAGCACATTGTACATCGACGGATAGACCTCGGTCTCGACTCCGAAAATCTCGATATCGGGCCGAATCGCCTTTGCCGCAATCGCGATGCCGGAGATGATGCCACCTCCTCCGATCGGGACGATAATCGCGTCGAGGTCCGGCACGTCCTCGAGCATCTCGAGGGCCACCGACCCCTGTCCTGCAATAATTTCTTCGTCGTCGTAGGGGTGAACGAAGGTCAGTCCGTGTTCCTTTGCTATCCCGTAAGCAAAGGGCTCCGCAGCGTTCAGCGTGTCTCCACGCAAAATGACGCGAGCTCCAAACGCCTCGGTGCGCCGGACCTTGTTGAACGGCGTGCCTTCCGGCATGACGATCGTGGCCGGGATGCCGAGGCGCTGCGCGTGAGCGGCGACTCCCTGAGCGTGGTTCCCCGCAGAAACAGCGATCACGCCGCGCACCCGCGCAGCCGAGTCCATCCCAAGGAGCTTTACCAGGGCACCACGGTCCTTGAAAGACCCCGTGCGCTGGAGCGTCTCGAGTTTCAGGTAGACATTCGCTCCGAGCGCCGTAGACAGAGCCCCGGACAGCACGATCGGTGTGCGCACGACTTTACCCGAAATCCGCTCTGCGGCCTCGCGGATGTCCTCGAGGGTGATCGGCATTGCATACTCTGGGTAAATAGCCGGTTGAGCGGCCGCGGGAGAGGGTCCTTTTCGACGAAGAAGCTATCGCCAAATCGGGGTGCGTGGAGGCTTGATGCGCCTCAGGTTAACCGAATGAAACACTCAATTGTCTCGGCACTCACAGTCCTGACCCTGGCACCTGCTACTGCGCTGGTTGCCCAAGTGCCCCCGAGCGGACTCGATGCGGCGGTCATTCGCAGCTACGTGTGGCCAGGCGCCGCCTCGGAGTTCACGGCAGCAGCCGCCACGCTGTCCACGGCGTCCTGGGCTCGTGAAGTCGATCAGGCCGCGATGGACGACCTGGCCGAGATCCTCCGAGAAGGACCTCCAGCTCTGGACCGGACGGTGCCTGAGCGAGGCGATAGCGTGAACGAAATGGTTGTCGAGCTCGCGTCAGGGCGACGCGTGCCCCTCTGGGTTCGTCTGCCGTCTGACTGGACCCCCGACCGCCATTGGCCCCTGATGTTCGCGATGCACGGTGGGCCCCCTGGGAGCATCGAAGCTGCGGTGAACAGTGGCCGGCGCATGATCTCGGTCTGGGCGGAGGCCGCAGAGGCGGCAGGGTGGATCGTGGCGTCTCCGGCGATGGTCGACGTCGTCTCGCGAGACGGACGAACCGATGACCGTCTCCCCTATGAGATCTTTCAGCCCGAGGAGGCTCGGGAGGTCGTTGAGACGGTACGCCGGATGTATCGGGTGAACCCAGATCGGATCGTTTCGACCGGCATCTCCCTGGGGTCAAACTTCTCGATCGCCTACGCGGCGGCTTACCCGGACTGGCTATCCGGAATCGTGCCTGTCTCTACCGAGGGAGAGTCGCGGGAGCACCTTCTGAGGAACGTTGCGAACACCCCCGTCTACGTCCTCGAAGGGTCTCAGGATCAGAACATCCGCGGGGTGAATGGCCCTCGTTCGATGCGGGATATCCTCAACAAGTTCGGCAATGATCTCGTGTATCGAGAGTTCGGGGACCGCGCTCACGAAGGATTTCCAGAGCACTATCCCGACGTGTTGAGTTGGCTCGATGCGCGCCCGAGACAGAAAAATCCGACCGAGATCCTGCGCGTTCCGCACGCAGGGATCTCGGGGACGAGCCGAACCCTTCACTGGATCGAATCACGCGACCGCCAAGGAGTGATCCGGGCAGGAGCGGAAAGACATGAAGCGGCGGTCGGACCGAACGAGGTCGGGACCACGATTCACATAGAGGCTCGATGGACCAGTGGCGTCCGTATCTACTTGAACGATCAGATCGCGAATCTGGACCGGCCCGTGCGCGTGATCGCGAACGGAGCGTCCTCGGTGCACTACCCGACCCGCTCCATTGAGATGGCCCTCGAAATTGTCCGCACCCGGGGCGACGAACGACTGGTATTCCCGGTCAGCCTGGACGTGGAACTGCCAACGGGCAGAGCCTCGGTGGCCGCCGGGGAGACGCTCTGGAGTGAACTCGCCCCAACGTACTCAGAAGGAGTTCTCTCATTTTGGGAGATGTACGCGGTCCGAGCGCTCCAAGAGCGATTTCCGAATGTGGGATTTTCCGGTACCGAGGTCGGGATGCCTGTGGACACCCGCACGACCGCACCCGAACAGGTCGCCCTTCGTGTCGACTCCGTATCCGATGACAGCCCAGCGGCTGCGGCCGGCCTTCGCCGCGGCGATGTGCTGCTCAACTTCGGCGGCGAGCCATTCTTTCGAGGCCGCGGGGGCGTCACGGGGCTCCATCACTGGCTCGTCAGAGAGCTCAGGACTCACCCGCAATCGTATGAGCTAATCGTGTGGCGAGACGGCGAGCGTATGGTTCTCACCGGCTCGTTCAGCCTGGGCCCCTACTCGGGATAGCCACTACTCCGGCTCGCGGGCCCCGCGCACAGAAACCGTGGACCGCACTGTGCCCGCCTTCTCCGACCAGACCACAACCGTGGCCGTCGCCGGGGCGGAGACGTCGATCACCCGGAGGCTCCACGCCACAGTGCGCTCCGTCGCGGGGCCGGTGCGGGTGCCGGGGAGCACCCCTATCGCCACCTCGGCATCTCCTGTGACCACCTCAGCGTTCTCCAGCTCGACGCGGACCTTTACCGGCTGCGCGATCTCCAATTCGTGCAGCGCGTGGTCCGTCGCGGTGGCCATCCAGCCGGTGTTGCTCACTGTCGCCGAAAGGACGGTTGAGTCGCCTGTCCGAGTGAACTCCAGCCGCGCGATTGCAACCTGAGGGGTCTTATCCGCAAACGTCAGAACCCACTCGACATTGCGTTCCACCTCCTCTGCGATAAGCCGGTCGGGAGGGCTCGACGTCGACCAGCGATCCCATCCCCCGAGCTCGACCGAGCCGAGGTCTGGGTGCTCATAATCGTACCAGCCGATGAAGCCCGTTCCATCCAGGACATCATCGTTCCATGCGAAGAGTGCGTCTTGTCCCTGCCCGATCGCATGAGCCCACATCTCTGTGGTGATCGCGAGAACTCCGAACTCCTTCGACGCCCAGTCATTGAACACGCCGTGCCCGGGGCTCATCAGATCGACGATGACCTGCTTCTGGTACGCATAGTTCTCATACCCGGTAATCGCGACCCCATCTGCGGCGATCTCCCGATACGCAGCGAGATCACTCTCGGGAAAATCCCAGTCTTGATCTGCGAGCGTCGGGAAGCGGAGAATCAGGCCGCCGGACGTATGAAAGGTGTGCACC
Organism: Longimicrobiales bacterium; assembly: GCA_028823235.1. Classification (NCBI taxonomy): domain Bacteria; kingdom Pseudomonadati; phylum Gemmatimonadota; class Longimicrobiia; order Longimicrobiales; species Longimicrobiales bacterium. The sequence goes on from JAPKBW010000001.1 coordinate 112,346, forward strand.
GCCGCAATGTTCGGACGGTCCGTGATGTAGGTGACGAGCGCGTGCGTCTCGGGCTCGGAGAGCGGGAACGGTCCGGAAGCGAACTGCGCCGCGCTCCAGTTGGCCGGAAAATTCCGGTTCAGATCGACGCCCCCTACACGGTCCTCGTTGAAGGCACCGTCCCCATCATTGTCGATTCCTTCCCCTACTACGCGATAGCGGGGGCGGTCAGTGGACACCCCGCGGAGTCGAGCCATGCGGCGGACGTCCGTCGCGTGGACGACCCAACCACCGTCCGGGTCGGGAATTCGCATCTGAAGAATACGGCCGTCGCCATCGAGGTCCTCCGGCGGATCCTCGTCGACTCGCCCATCGCCGTCCTCATCGACGGGGCGAACGTTCCAGCGATGGTTCTCAGGCGTATCGACGGAGATCGCCCGTCCATCCGGATTCACGATCGGAACTATATAGAAGGCCCGTGTGTCAACCAGTTCGCGAAGGTCCACGCCGGCCGAGTGCCCCGCAAGTAGTCGGTCCAGGAAGGCCAACGCGCCCTCGCCGCCCAGCACCTCACCCCCATGGATATTCCCGTCGACGTAGAAGCCAGGCTTCTCGGAGGCGAGCCCGGTCATCGGGTTGTTCACGTCGACTGCCCAGATCGGCCGACCTTCGCGGCTCTGGCCGATGACGCCGAGGGTTACCAGTTCGGGATACCTAGAAGCGATTCCCTCCAGATATGTCTCGATCTCGTCGAGCGTGTGGTAGTGATCGAAGGTGATCAGTCCGGTGCTCTGCCCAGCCAGAGGCACGGCTAGGATGAGTCCGACGAGAAGTGGCGCGGCAGAACGGAACATGACGACCTCGCTGAAGGTGGCCTCGTATGGTTTCGCTCAACCGGCGTGAGCGCAATCGCCAGGCACAGGAAGATTCCGACACCGTAAGTCCAACCCGGAGAACGAATTCCTCACCCACACTTCGTTCTGACGCAGACGTTGGTAGCTTGTTAAGTGCGAATCTCCGGGTGGGCGGCTTCGAAAAAAGCCGGATCTGGTCGAATTGCGCCTCATTCTGAAATCAGAACTCCCGATGGTGTGAAGTCGTACATGTCTCGTTCGCTTGAAATCAAACGCGTTTCCCGTGAGATCGCTGAACTTTCTCTCGCGGAACAGGAGCAGGACGGCCTGCTCAACGTGCGGCAAAAGGAGCAACTCCGACGGGCGATCGCTACAGCCGGTGAAGAACTGGGTTGGGGCGATATCGAAACGAAGAGCGGTGATCCGCTCCCCGTGATCCACAAGGCGATGCTGCGCATGGCAAAGAACGGTGCCAAGGCGATGGCGAGGGATCTCGACGAACACCTCACTGCCAAGAAAAAAGAGACAAGGACGCTCGAGAAGATGAAGGAGTCTCTCCGCAAGCGAGGAGAGGACCCCAAGACCGCATTTCCGATTATCGAAACGTACAATTTCTCGGCGCGAGACGCGTCGCAACTCTACGTGACGAAGACCGAGAACCTTGAGCTGAATGAGGCTTCCGAGGCTATCAGCGCGGCGGACGGCATGGAGCGCAGCACGAACTCACGCGCCAAGCTGACCGACCTGATGATCCTTGATCTCAAGCACAAGCAGGTGCGCGAGGCCCTGATGACAAAGAACCTGCCCGAGTTCGTCGAAGCGGCGCACCCCGTGATTCGCGCCGTGCTTCATATCCTAGTTTAGGCTGGCTACCGCTGGTCTAGGCTAACCACACTCCGGCTCACGATTCTGGGTTCGCCTCAATAGCCGACGGATCCGTCGGCTGGCTGCAGCTTCGAAAGCCGGGCGCACATCGTCCAACAGCTTGTGGACGATGACACGAACTGGCGCTCGATCCTCAGGGGCCTCAACGCGGACCTCCCACGCCAGATCGTATCTGGTGCCGAGGTCGAGGCCTACATCCAGGACGCATCTGGGGTGAAGTTCGACAACGTGTTCGATCAGTACCTTCGGACGACCATGGTTCCGGTGCTTGAGTGGTCCAACGTAGCGGACGGCTTCGACATGCCGATCCGGGTCGCGCTGACCGCGGGATCAAAGGTGATGCTCGAGACCCGCCAGAAGTAGGCCACAATCGAGATCGCGACCGATGTCATCGAGATCGTCTTCGACGCGGACTTCTACGGGAAAGGTCGCAGGGTCCAGGCCGGCCCTCCACTGCAGTTCACCGCTCCAGTTCGCCCCGGCGGGCCCTTCTCACTTCACCGCCGTGTTGACTTCGCCGCCGAATCACAGATGGTTCGGCCATGGCCCTTCTCAGTTGCCAGTCTCTGCGAATCGCGTTCGGTGGTCCCCCACTTCTGGAGGACGCGAGCCTCCAGATAGAACGTGGCGAACGTGTCGGACTCCTTGGCCGAAATGGTGAAGGCAAATCGACCCTTTTCAAGATCATCATGGGAGAGATCACCCCGGACGCCGGGGAGGTCGTTCGGGACTCGGGCACCCGCATTTCTCTCGTCAGCCAGGCGCCACCCTCCGGCTTGTCGGGGTCGACTCTCGAAGTGATCGCGTCGGGCTCCGAACACATGCCCGCAGAAGAACATCACGCGGCGCGCCTCTGCTCGATTCTTCACTTGGACCCCGATCAGGACTTCGCATCGCTGTCGGGCGGCCAGCAGCGACGAGCACTGCTTGGCAGAGCACTCGTCACGGATCCGGATGTCCTTCTGCTGGACGAGCCGACCAACCACCTCGACCTCGACCACATCGACCAGTTGGAGGCCATGCTTCTGCGCTTCAAGGGCAGCGTGTTCTTCATCACGCACGATCGTGCGTTCCTTCAGAAGGTCGCGACCCGAATCACAGAACTGGATCGCGGCCGACTCACATCATGGGCATGCGACTACCCGACCTTCCTCGAACGGAAGGAGGAGTTGCTCTCAAGCGAGGAGAAGGCCTGGGCACTCGAGGACCAGAAGCTGGCGAAAGAAGAAGTCTGGATCCGACAGGGCATTAAGGCACGTCGCACACGAAACGAGGGGCGAGTGCGCGCCCTGGCAGAACTGCGACAGCAGCGTTCCTCTCGCCGGGATCGGGTCGGCCAAGTCCGACTCAAGGTCGCCGAAGGAGCCCGCGCGACAGCGAAAATTATGGAGGCGAAGTCGGTATCGTTTCAATACGAGTCCGCCCCCGAAGGAGAGACCGACCCGACCATCATCCGGGACCTTTCGGTCGAGATTCATCGCGGCGACAAAATAGGGATCATCGGCCCCAACGGGTGCGGAAAGACCACGTTGCTCAACCTTCTCCTGGGTAGCCTCAAGCCAACGAACGGACAGATCAAGCACGGGTCGCGACTCGAGATCGCCTATTTCGATCAGCACCGCGACCAGCTCGTCCCGAACGCGACCGTCTCGGACTCCGTCTCGGAAGGAAACGAATACGTGACCGTCGGAGACGAGCGAAAACACATCTACGGCTACCTCCAGGACTTCCTCTTTTCCGCCGAGGTCGCTCGGCAGCCTGTGTCGAGTCTGTCTGGTGGAGAGCGCAATCGCTTGCTCCTCGCTCGCCTCTTCACACGCCCTGCGAATGTTCTCGTCCTCGATGAGCCGACCAATGACCTGGACACCGATACGCTCGAGCTACTCGAGGAGCGCCTCAGGACTTTCAATGGAACAGTTCTGACGGTCAGTCACGATCGAGCCTTCCTCGACAACCTGTGCACGAGCACGCTCGTCTTCGAGGGTGGAGGCGAGTTCAAGGAGTACGTGGGTGGCTACTCGGACTGGAAGCGGACGATTGCGCGTCGCGGACCAACGGAGGCCACAGCCGAAGTAGGAGACACGAAGGCGCCCTTGAAGCAAAAGCCGGCTGCCCCGGGTACACGAAAGCTGTCCAACAAAGAGCGGAAGCTCTGGACCGAACTCCCTGGCCGCATCGAGGCACTCGAGCACGAGCTCCATCAGCTCCAAGTGCAGCTCTCGGACGTGTCGTTCTTCCAGGGACCACCTGAAGAGATCCGCGTAGTTACAGAGCGTGCTAAGAAGATCCCAGAAGAGATCGACGAATCGTTCGAGCTCTGGGGTGAGCTGGACGAGCGAGTCTGATTAGGCCCTTCCACGCAGTGCCCCTCCACGGTAGATCTCGTGTCCCACATGGACCTGCCAATTCCAGAGATGAACTCGATGAGCAATCCCCACGAAAGTGCCACAACCCTCATGCGGCTCTATGAGCTGCGGCGTGAGGACAAAATGCGTGACGCGCGAACGTATGTCGTTCGCGGCTTCAATCCGAAGTCCGTAGAGGAAGTCGGTGCACTCATGGGCACAGAGGAATACACCTACGTACGAATGGTCGTCGGCTACTGGGACATGGCGGCGTCATTCGTGGTGCACGGTGCCATTGATCCGTCGATGTTCCGTGAACTCAGCGGCGAGATGCTCGCCACGTACTGCAAGTTCGAACACATGATCGATGAGATCCGCGAGACCTTCGGCCAGCCGGGGTTGCTGGCCAATGTGCAGAAAGTGGCCGAGGAGTGGCCTGGTGCGCAGGAGCGCATGGAAGGTATGCGTGTGTACTTCCACGAGCTGGCGGCGAACTCCTAAGCGAGATCGCGACAGAGATCGACTGGTAGAGTCGACTCCCTAGGAACCGCCCTCTCCAAGGGCGCGAAGATACTCCCGGTCCCACGCGGCGATCATGCTTTCGAGTTCCGCGTAGGGGCCGGGGGTGTACGCGCGAGATGAAATCCCCTGCTGGGACAACTCGCTCACATGCCAGTCCTGCTTATTGGTCATGTTCCAGAATTCGACCGCGCCACTCGGGTCAAAGTCCGGAGCCGAGATGGCGTCCGGGTGGAACAGCCAGTCACAGACGATCCGGGTCCGGTCCGTCGCGAGGCGGTCGATCCGGTGGATCAGCACATAGTCCGGATGCAGACTGAGCAGGAAATTGGGAAACACCGTGTAGTACTGCGCGCAGTTGAGCGCATCTCCCTCCAGTTCACCGAGCGGCGGCGCGCAACGCTGGCCGCTCATGGTCATGCTGCCGCCTTCGATTTCCATTCGCATCGGCCCCCCCAGGAAGGGGCCCTCTTCCAAATCGTTCGACGAGTTCCGGAAAGGCGTGAGCCGGTTCAGCACAGGATGGAGCCCCGGACAGTGATAGCACTCCGAGTAATTCTGGAAGACTAGCTTCCAGTTCGCCGGGATGTCGTACACGATCCGGTGGGCCCTCTCGAGTTCGTCGAGTCCCCAAGACGCGAACTTGTCGATCAGAGGTGCAAAGGCCTCTTCGAATGGTTCCGGCTCATTCGCAAGATTGACGAAAATGCAGCCTTCCCAGAGCGCGAGAGACGCCGACTTCAACGGATAATTCTCTTTGCAGAAGCCTTCGACCTCGTCCATGAACGGCGCACCACTCAGCGTACCGTCGAGTGCGTATGTCCATGCGTGGTACATGCACTGGATCGACTTGGCTAACGTCCCCTCCGGCTCCGACACGAGACGCGTCCCACGGTGTCGGCAGACGTTGTGGTGCGCCCGGATCTCGCCTTCGTAGTCCCTCAGGACGATGACGCTCTCAGTCTCGACCTCGAACAGGAAGTACGACCCCGGTTCGGTTAGATCAGAAACACGACCGGCGAAGAGCCAATGCTCAAGAAAGATGCGCTCGGTCTCGGCCTCATAGACGTCCTCGCCGGCGTAATACCTCCGGGCGAGGGTCTTGGCATTGAACGCTGTGCGGCTCGACATGGGCGAACTAAGAGAGGGAGAGAGAGGACTCGTATAGGTACGACGGATGCGGGCGAAGCTACACATCGCGCCCAAGGATAGGGAAGAGAGGGCTATGGTCGAGCTCGATTGTCCATGATTTAAGTGATTACTAAAACACAGAAATGGCCGCTCCTGCCTCAGATCCCTCGGCATCGCTCCTCACCGCCATGGAGCCGCGCCGGGTTCCAGTTCAGATCCCGTCAACTATGGACGCGTCCGGGCACGCGAGCGGCTGGGGCTTCCACTTGAGGCAGGTAGAGTTCTATGCCAATCGGCACGACGATAGAGGACTGACGGAGGCGAACACTCACCGGATGGTTCTCAGCCTGGAACGATCAGGACAACGACACGCGGCGCGAGATACTGCGCTCGGCCCGCGTGGCCGAAGCCGAGAAGCACTGGTCAGATGGCGAAGCACTGGGCCCGCCGGCGCCCAGGAAGGCTTACCACCACGTGCGCGCACGTCCGGACGGCACGATACTGCGGGTGACCGCCCTTCCCCCTCCATCCTGACGACCGCATGAAGAACCCGCTCGTCCGAAGCACCCTGGCCGCCATCGCCGGATACATACGGTGGCGCTATTACGCGAACCCCATCTTCGGTGCTGTCGCAGTCTGGCTGGGTGCCCGTCTCGATAAGAGAGCGACAACGTGACGGTTTCGTACGACAACTCGAAGGCGGTCTTCGAAGGGATCAAGGCCGCCGGTATCACGAGCATCTCGGCGCTCCCGGAGACCTGGCTCGGCCTTCTGTTACAGCGCGCGGAAGACGATCCGGACATCTCTTTGATTCAGGTCGCGAAAGAGGAAGAGGCGGTAGGCATCGCCGCCGGCGCCTACTTCGCGGGAGAGCCTCACATCCTGCTCATGCAGAACCACGGTTTCTTCGGAGCCATTAACGGGATCGTTTCTCTCGCGCAGCTCTACGGGATTCCGTTGTGCATGCTCATCGCCCTTCGCGGCCACTGGGGCGAACCGTACCCCTGGCATACGCGCGGCGGCATCGTCACTGAAGACGTGCTTCGGGCCCTGACGATCCCGTTCGAATACGCGCGCGACCCCGACCGCGTCGGAAAGCAGATTCAGGAAGCGTGGACGTTTTCCCAGAGTTCACTCTCTCCGGTCGCGCTGCTCCTCACTAGAGACCTGATGGAGGAGGACGACTGATGGAACGCGCCTCCTGCATCGAGATGCTCTACCCGGAGCTGGAAGACAGACTTGTAGTAACGATCATGGGCGCTTGTGCTCAAGAGCTCTACGACCTGGGCCATCGTGAAAACTTCTTCTACCTGCAACACGCGATGGGCCTGGCATCCTCAATCGGGCTGGGCCTGGCGCTGCATCGCCCCGAGGAGAAAGTCGTGGTTCTCGACGGCGACGGATCGGTCCTCATGAACATGGGAGGCCTCGCGACCCTTGCCCGGTACCGTCCGAAAAACTTACTGCACGTGATCTTTGACAACGGCAGCCTGCTTTCGACAGGCGGCTTCGATTCGCACACGACGCAGGGAATTACCGACCTCGCCGCGATCGCCCGCGGGGCAGGCATCGAGCACGTCGATTCCGTGGATTCGGAGATGGCGTTCGGAGAAGCCGCGGTTAAAGCGCTTGAGCGCGACGACCTCAGCGTCATTGTCGCCAAGGTGAAGGCGGTCGGCCCAGACAACTACGGCATGGACCTCGCGCTTCCGGAAAACGCGTTCCGTTTCAAGCGGTTTGTTCGCGACAGAAAGGTCGCGAACGGATAGCTCACTCGGTGGTATGCCAGGCACACCACGCTGAGCTCTACATCGCCTGCTCGGAAGCTTCCAGGTTCTGCGAACACCGGGACGCCCTCACCCGTGTAGTAGCTCGCGTCATGGTCATAGTGCGGATGGGCTACGAGAACCGCATCAACGTCCGGGTCATCGGGGCAAGTGCAGCCCTTCCAGCGGTTGCCATTGTCCGGGTCGATGAGGATCCGGGTCGGTCAGCGACCCCTGTGCCCCACTCTCCCCAGGAAGGAATCCGAGAGAAACCAATGCCATGAGGATGCGAACCGTGGGCCAAACCACGACCTCACCGCTGATCTCTCCTCCACGAACACCCCCGCTCCCCGGGGAACCCAGTAACCCAGTCTTGGCACCCCGAGACCCGTCAGTCCCGTAGCCCGAAGGTCACCAGAGCGTGCCCGGAGATCACCGAGACATACTGTTTTCCATCGACCATGAACGTGATCGGTGCCATGACGATCTGCCCCCCGAGACTCGTCTTCCAGAGCAGCTCCCCAGTGCGTGCATCAAGCGCATGGAAGTGTCCCTCTCGACCACCGGTGAAGAGCAGATTCGATTCGGTCGTCAGCATCCCGCTGTCACTCACATCGAACTGGTCATACTTCCACACGGGCTCTCCCGTGTGCGGATCCATCGCCATCACGGTCCCATGCCCAACAGCGTCGGTCCAGGTGTTGATGGGGGTATCGCGACCGATACCGATCGCTGGAGCACCGGGAGCCGGCGTATTCACGCTGAAGCCACCGCCGAGGTACATGCGCCCCGGTATGTACTCCGATTCTTCTGGTGCGTAGATGGTTGAGTAATCCTCCCACGCCGCGAAGTAGAACAGGCCCGTGCGGGGGCTGTACGCCGGTGGATACCAGTTCGTCCCACCCTGGTTGCCTGGCCACGTCGGCATGCCCTCAGGCTGGGGAGTCGGAATCGGTCGTCCGTTATCATCGAGACCGCTCGACCAGTTGACCTTCACGAACGGTGTCCCGGACAGGAACTCTCCGGTGATCCGATCGAGCACGTAGAAGTAGCCGTTGCGGTTGGCCCACAGCATGAGCTTCCTCGCCTCGCCGTTCCAATCGGTATCGACGAGAAGCGGCACCTGCACCGCGTCATAGTCGTACCCGTCATTCGGCGTGAACTGGAAGTGCCACTTGAGCTCGCCTGTATCTGCGTCGAGCGCGACGACCGCATCGGAGTAGAGGTTGTCGCCAGGCCGCTGGCCCGGATTCCAGTCGGGCCCCGGGTTCCCCACCCCCCAGTACGTCAGATTCAGATCGGGATCGAAGGAGCCCGTGATCCAGACCGGTGCGCCCCCGTGCTCCCAGTCGTCTCCCTCCCACGAATCGTGCCCCGGTTCGCCCGGTCCGGGAATCGTGTAGAACCGATACACTTCTTCTCCCGTCGCTGCGTCGAAGGCCGCAACGAATCCGCGGATGCCGAACTCACCGCCACCCACGCCGACGAGGACTTTGTCCTTCACGACGAGCGGGGCCATGGTGATCGAGTAGCCCAGCGCCGGATCTGCGAGGGACGTCTCCCAAAGCAACTTCCCATTCGTCCGATCAACCGCCAGCAAAGTCGCGTCGAGCGCGCCCATGAATACCCGATCGTCGAGGATTGCCACGCCACGGTTGTTCGCGCCACAGCATACGCGTGCCTCGTCGTCGTTCGTGTGGCGATACTGCCAGAACACACTCCCGGTCACGGCATCGACAGCCATGATGTCATTGGGCCTCTGCGTGATGTACATAATTCCGTCTGCGACGATCGGATTCGATTGCCACGCACCGAAGACATGATCCTGGAGCATCCATTTCGATTCGAGTTCTGCCACGTTGGCCGGCATGACCTGCGTGAGGCTGCTATAACGCTGGCTTGAATAGCCACCGTTGTACGTGAGCCAGTTCTCAGGCGTGTCGGCCGCGTTCAGGATCTGTTCGTACGACACCTGCGCAGTTAGGGGTGCGGCACAAATCAGGAGGGTCACAGCGACCCCCGTCCACGCCGGCGCTTTCATCGGACCCCCTGGAGTGTCATCAAGTAACCGATCACCTCGGCAACCTGCTCAGAAGACAGTGTTGTCGGTCGCATTGTGGCCTGTTGGCTCACTTCGTATTCGACGAGATCAGCTTTGATGAGGGACCGAAGACGGCCGTGGGAGTCGATCAATTGCACGGAGTAGGTGTCCTCGTTCAATCGACGACCTTCGACCGTTTCGCCGCTTCGCGTCACTGCCCGAATCGGTCGGTTGATAGGAATCAGAGAGCCGTCCGGATCCAGAAGCACCCGTTGAAGCGCGGCCGGAGTGCGAATCGCACCGATGTCGCTGAGGTCCGGTGCGGTCAGAGGCCCCGCCCCGTTTACTCGATGGCAAGAGGCACAGTCTCCTCCACCGGCGAATAGCGCCCGTCCTGCTTCCGCGTCACCGATTCTCACTGCCACGCCACCGGGATCGAACCCAGCACGAATGAACGCGACCAGTCCGTTGAGCTCTTCCTCACTCAGGTCGAAAGCAGGCATCCGGCCGCCTCCCACCCCCGAAGCCACGACAGCGCGGATGGCATCATCCGAAGACCCCCGGCGGAACTGACCGGTTCTGAGGTTCACGCCGTCGACCTCATCTCCGTTCGAGCCATGACAGAGAGCGCACTCCGCAGTGTACAAACGCGAACCATTCTCAATGTCCGTGGTCGTGTACCGATGGTCGTCGAACCCCTGGGCAGAGAGCGCACCGCCAGAGTGTGAGGGCACCGCCACGCCGGTGATCCACATCGCTAGACAACAGGCACTCACAGGCAAGATATATCTCATCTTCTACGTCGTGACGAGGGGGACAGGGTTAGAGCCTCGCCAACATACAGAGTCAGCCCTGTGCTCGCGCAAACATCAAGGGAGACTGGTCAGGCTTCGGATGACCTCAGCTCCTGTCGATTTTGAATTCGTCGTAACCAATGTCACTGCACGCAGAGCAAGGTCTTCGTGCAGGGGGGCGGGAGTTCGGCCAGTTGACGTCGGCTGAGCCGGTGGTCGAGGGGCAGCCAGGTCAGGCCTGGGCCTTCCATGCCAATGTGGGTCAAGCCGTCACCATCGACCTGATCTCCGACAGCTTCGACAGCTACCTGCGCGTCCTCGGCCCGGGGCTCGGGACGCTTGAGAACGATGACGGCGGTGACGGTATCCATTCCCGCCTCGAAGTCACGTTCCCGGAAAATGGTGCGTGCCTAATCCACGCCTCATCACTTGGCGGGGACACCGGAATATTCCCGTTGCGAATACGCTGAGTTGCTCGCATTCCCGCGCCGGGATTCTCTGGCGGGGCCGGCCCGGAGGGTCCTGGACGGCATTCTCTGAAGTATGAACGAGTTTCGCACAGACACTTTTGTGTGTTTTCAGGTTGACACCTCCATCGGTTCGGGCGAGCATCTCCATACTGCATTCGCATAAGGCAACAGCATCATGGAGGTAGCGACCTGAATTTGAGGTCGTTTTCTCTTGGGAATGGTGACCAAGTGGGTCACAACCGGTGCGGAGGATCCGCGCCACAACAAAGCAGTCGGGAAGTACGTTCATCGTGGCTCCGACTCGAACAACCAAGGAGCGCATACGATGCGTACCCAGGGCACAGTAAAGTGGTTTAACGACCAGAAAGGCTTCGGCTTCATCACTCCGGCGGACGGCAGCAAGGATTGCTTCGTTCACCACAGCGCCATTCAGGCCGAGGGCTTCAAGACCCTCGCTGAGGGCGCTTCGGTAGAGTTTGATATCGTCGAAGGAGCCAAGGGTCCGGCAGCGGAGAACGTTGTCGCCCTCTAGGCACTGGTCAGTTTGATCGATGCCTAAAAATGGGCCGTCCCGAGCAATCGGGGCGGCCCATTTTCTTGTATGTACGTGTCCGTAACTCAGTGCACGAGGTTCCGCCCACGAGGAACCGGCGGATGCGGTAGCCAAGGCCACTCAGGACCGAGAAGTCAGGACGAGTGGATAAGAGGAACGCCTGTTCGATGTCGTCAAGAACCACGAGACGACTCGGACAAGGACTGGAGCGTGAAAAGCTTCTGCTAGACCGCGGGAAGGATTGAGGTCAGCGCAGTGGCGTCTGCGCGGAGGCGAACTCCTCACCGGGCGAGCCAGCGACGGTTCGATTGGCGGACCCGTACACCCAAGCTGCCAAACGCGTCAGCAGCAGACTTCTGTACGGGGCGACGCGTGCAAGCCGGGCCGCGTCCGGGGCCCACCTACTTGGTGCACACGGGTCGATCTCGGTCAGCGGCTGCGATTCGGCAATGCCCTTCCCCCTCAGGAGTCGGGCTCATGGTGGCGGTCTGATTGAGACCGACCTGGAAAGCCGAACCTAAACGTTGAAGCGGAACAGCATGATGTCGCCGTCAACGACAGTATAGGCCTTCCCTTCGGACCTGAGCACTCCCTGATCACGAGCCACCTTCCACGATCCGACCTTCTCGAATTCGTCGTAATGGATCGTTTCTGCGCGAATGAAGCCTCGCTCGAAGTCCGAGTGGATGGTCCCAGCGGCCTGAGGCGCAGAACTCCCGACTCCGGTGGTCCAGGCCCGACTTTCGTTCTCACCCGTGGTGAAAAAAGTCACGAGCCCCAGCAGGTCGTAGCCAGCTCGGATCAGTCGATTCAAACCGGTCTCCGCGAGCCCTAGGTCCTCCAGGAATAATTGCCGGTCCTCCGCCTCCATCTCTGACAGTTCAGACTCAAGCGCACTGCAGATCGCTACAACGGCTTCTTCCTTGTCCGATGCCGCCGCGTCTCCAGCAACCGCCTCTCGGAGGGCTCGGACCCAGGCGTTGTCGGCCGCCGGCAGGTCATCCTCGGACACATTGGCCACGTAGAGTACCGGCTTCGTGGTGAGCAGCTGGAAGCCTTTCAAAATCGGGAGATCGTCGTCCGACAGGTCCGCAGAGCGAACGGGCTTTCCCTCGGATAGTGCTTCGTAGGCTTTGTCGAGAACCGCCTTCTCACGGATGGCGTCCTTCTCACCAGACTTCGCCTTCTTTTCGACCTTCTCGAGTCTCCGCTGCACAGTCTCGAGATCCGCGAGAGCCAGCTCTGTCTCGACGATCTCGCGATCGCGGACCGGGTCGACCTCCCCGAGCACGTGGGTGATGTCCGGATCATCGAAGCAACGGAGGACGTGAGCGATCGCGTCGACCTCTCGGATGTTTCCGAGAAACTTGTTTCCGAGACCCTCACCCTCAGACGCGCCCTCGACGAGCCCCGCTATGTCCACGAACTGGATCACGGTAGGGATTCGGCTCTTCGTCGCACCCAATTCGTGGATCCGGTCCAGACGAACGTCAGGAACCTCGACGATTCCGACGTTCGGCTCGACGGTGCAGAACGGGTAATTCTCAGACGGCGCACCTGCTGCGGTGAGCGCGTTGAACAGGGACGACTTCCCCACATTGGGGAGTCCGACGATTCCGACCTTAAGCATCAGTAGAGGGGGTGGTGATACCTGGAGCGGCACTGAAGGAACGGTGCCCGAGAACCTGAGAGGCTAGTGGCAACCGAGGGCGGGTTCAACGTCCATCCATCCACTCACTTGCTCGGGCGGCGTGCCCATCGAATACTCCGCGGTCCACCGCCAGGTGGAGTGCTGCCCGACCAGCCGGAACACCAACCAAATGATCGTCCGCTTTAGCCTGTACTCAATCTTCAAGAACCTGCGCTTTGCGGACCCATTTCTTCTGCTGTATCTGCTGCATCTCGGTTCGTCCTTCACCTCGATCGGACTTCTGCTCGGCTTCGGAGCGATCACCACCGCGGTGCTTGAGGTCCCCTCCGGGCTCCTTGCCGATCAGTGGGGCCGAATCAAGTCCGTGGCAACCTGTTTCCTCGCATATGCGTCGTCGTTCTCGCTGTTTCCATTTGCAACTACAGCCGATGACGGAGAGCGCCTGATCTGGCTGTACGCTGCCATAGCCTGCTTCAGTCTTGGCGAAGCACTTCGAACCGGGGGCCACAAGGCGATCATGCTCGACTGGCTCGACTCGGAGGGTCGGACGGGTGAGGCCACACGCATGATCGGGACGACGCGCGCCTGGTCCAAGGGGACGACGGGAGTCTCCGCCCTGGGGGGTGGACTGATTCTCTTCCTGACCGGTGGCTACGCCTGGCTCTTCTACCTGTCAGCCGTCGCAGCCGTCGGCGGATTCGTGTTGATGCTGACCTACCCTGCGAGTCTCGAGGGCGAGAAAACGAGGGAACGCCGAAGCGCCAAGAAAGCAGTGGAAAGCACCGGATTGCTCGAACGCTTCCGGAAATCAGAGTCGGACCCAGGATTCGGACGACTGTTCGTCGAATCGGTGACGTTCGAGAGCCAGAGCAAGCTGATGCTCAAATACTATCTTCAGCCATGGCTGAAGCTCACACTCGAGGCAGGGGGCCTGGCGATTATCGGCCCGGGAGCCCTCTCTATCGGGGCGTACGAGTTCGTGCGGAACAGCGTTGGGGGTGCAGGTGCGCTGGCTAGCACATGGCTGGAGCGGATAGCAGGTGGGCAGGGGGCGGCCCTCACGCTCGCATACCGAGGAGCGCTCATGATCAGCCTGGTGCTGATCCTTTGCCTCTGGGTCGACTGGCTGGTCATCGGTCTCATCCTGATGCTCGGCCTGACGGTGCTTCAGAACGGTCGGCGCCCGATCTTCGTGAGTGCGTTCAACGAAGTGATGGACAAATCGGCGCGCGCGACGACGCTATCAATCGAAAGTCAGGCGCGGTCGGTGGTCACTGCTGTGCTGCTCCCGATCACGGGCTGGCTCGCAGACCAGTTCGGCTTGATCGCGGTCTGCCTGGCACTGACTGGTGTGCTGCTCTCCGGGCTCGTCATGGGCAGAATGTGTCAGCCGACCCCACAGTCTACTCCGACCGGATCGCCGTAATCGGGTCGACTCTCGTGCCTGCCCTAGCCGGGATCAGCTGGACAAGAGAGCGGTGAGCGTAGCCACACCTCCACCAGCGTCACCGGGTCTGTTGGACAGGAGGCTACGCGGTACCAGGAGCGACGCGAGGGTGTTCCGATTCCCAGGGGAGAATTCGACCACCACGGCCAGTCCGCCTTCGGCGGCCAGATTTCGGTATCCCACATCATCCACGACGCCGATCACCCGGGTGAGGAGACGCTTTCGCGTCTTCATACTCCATGGTCCACGGTGCTGTAGCGGAGCGCCACGATATAGTGTGTCTTCCTCCCGGGACCCAAGCCGCTCGCGGATCCCAGGTGAGGAGGTTAGATAGCCCACCTTACCGTGCGATCCCGCGCTCACGGTCCGTACTCCCGAAGGAAGGTCTTTCGTGTTCACCCAGGAGTCCCTCGAATACAAGCCGATTCCGCTTCCTCATCGACATGACATGTCCGCCGAGGAGATGCGGGATGCTGCACGTAGCTTCTACGCCTTCATGCAGCGCAGGCACACGATTCGCGACTACTCGGACCGGCCGGTCGACCGAGAGGTCATTGAGCAATGCGTCCTGGCCGCCGGGACCGCCCCGAGCGGAGCGAACCATCAGCCGTGGCATTTTGTCGCCATCTCCAACCCTGACCACAAGCACCGCATTCGGCTCGCCGCAGAGGCAGAAGAGGAAGGCTTCTATAGCGGGGGGGGCAGTGAGGAATGGCTCAAGGCGCTTGAGCCTGTGGGCACGAACAAGGAGAAGCCGCACCTCGATGTCGCCCCATGGCTCATCGTGATCTTCGCCCAGCGGTACGGGGTGTTCCCGAACGGCGAGAAATTCAAGAACTACTATGTGCCCGAAAGTGTCGGGATCGCCACAGGCTTCCTGATCAGTGCGCTGCACCACGCCGGCCTCGCGTCGCTCACGCACACGCCCAACCCCATGAAGTTCCTGAACGAACTCTGTGGCCGGCCCGGCTCCGAGAAGCCGGTCATGATCCTCGCTGTGGGGCATCCGGGGGAGACGGCCACGGTGCCTACCGTAGCGAAGATCAAGAAACCGCTCGACGAAATCCTCACGGTACACGACTAGGCACCGCGGATGGCCGATATGCCAGCCAAGCCTCCGGTTGGCTTCGACCTTACTCGAGAGGAATTCGAGCGCATTGGTCGCCATGTTCTCGACGCTATGTGGGAGTCGGTAGAACGAGGTCAGGAAGATCCTATTCTAGCGCAGGCTCCTGGAAGTGAGATCCGGGCACTCTTCGACGAGCCTCTGCCTCGAGCCGGAGTCCCAATCGACGAAGTGGTGAGCGCCTGGACCGAGAAGATTCTTCCACACTGTCGTCACAACGGACATCCACGATTTTTCGGGTACGTAGTCACGTCACCCGATCCGATTGGTATTTTGGCCGACGCGATGGCCTCGGCCATGAACCAGGGCCTCACTGCATGGCGGTCAGCACCCGGGGCAACGGAGGTCGAGCGCCTCGTTCTGCGCTGGCTCGATGAGCTGGTCGGCTTCGCTGGGAGTGGGAGTGGACTTCTAACCAGTGGCGGATCCGCGGCCAACTTTCACGCTCTGGCTTCCGCGGCTCACCGGGCCGACCTGGCCGACGCACCTCGCCACAGGCAGACAATCTACATGAGTCGCGAAGCTCATGTATCGATGCGTAAGGCAGGGCGAGTACTCGGGCTACCGGAGAGTCAGATCCGGCTGATCGACTTCGATGAACACCGACGGATGCGGCCGGACGAACTCCAGAAGCAGATCCGGAAAGATCGAGCACAGGGCCTAGTCCCGGTCGCGGTGTGCGCCTCAGCAGGAACGGCGAACACGGGGGCGATTGACCCTCTCGACACGATCGCTGACGTGTGCGGCTCAGAGGACATCTGGTTCCACGTCGACGGCGCCTACGGTGCTCCGGCCGCAGCGACGTCGCGCTACGAGTGGATGCGATCCGCCTTTGCACGTGCAGACTCTCTGTCGCTGGACCCTCACAAATGGCTCTTCGCGCCCGTCGACGTCGGCTGCCTTCTGGTGCGCGATGCAGACTGGAATCATCAGGCTTTCGCTTGGGAAAGCGAATACACCAAGGTCACCCAGACTGACTCGATCGAACGCTTCGCATTCTTTGATCAGGGCATCGAGATGACGCGCCGATTCCGAGGGCTCAAGGTGTGGTCCATTCTGAAGGCGAGAGGAGCGGATGGCATCACTGCGGCGATCGATCACGACATCGACCTTCGCACCGCTCTCGACGCACGGGTCGAGGCAGAGCCGGACCTCGAGCCACTGGGCTCGGAGCTGAGCATCAGTTGCTTCCGGTTCCGGCCGCCCGATCTATCGGACGCAGAGACAGACGAGTTGAATCGGACGATCCTGGAAACGATCGTCCGCGAGGGGGCAGCCTACATGTCTCCGACGTACCTCGACGGTCGATACTCGCTCCGAGTGTGCATCGTGAACTTCCGGACAACGCCGAAAGACATCGACTTCCTGCTCGATGAGGTCCTACGGCTCGGAAAACACCTTCGGGACAACCTGCTCCCCGCGTAGAGCCGCAACCGGAGACACCCTCCAGGCTCGTCCCGCTGGCACCATGCGCGCGAGCGCGCTCATGAGTTCAGGGACCGCCGGGATCCTCCGTCGTCACCCGCGGCCGGTCTGGTCGCAAATGTTCATCGAACCACTTCATGATGACCTTGGACACTTCCATCTGCAGCTTCGGTTCCTGTGGCCCGTGCGGAGTCCTCGGCAGGACGATCATCTCCGTCGCCACCCCGAGACGACCAAGTGCCCGATAGAATTCCTGTCCCTGGGCGAACGGAACGCGAAGATCATTCTCACCATGGATGACCTGTGTCGGCGTTGTCACGTTGGCGATGCGGTACATGGCCGAATGCCGCTCATATCCCTCGTAGTCCTCCCAGAACTCCACACCGTCCATGTGCGCGACGATGTACTCGCCGATGTCCGTCGTTGTCACCATGCTGACAAGGTTCGGGAGCCCGGCACCCATACTCGCAGCTTTGAATCGATCGGTCCGCGTAACGGCAAACGACGTCATGTATCCGCCATAACTCCATCCCATGAGAAGCAGGGAATCGGGGTGCGCCACGCCCATGTCAATCGCTTCGTCCACCCCGGCCATGAGGTCGTCCATATCGCCATAACCCCAGTCGCGCACGTTGGCGAAGCGGAAGTCGCGGCCGTAACCGGTGCTGCCCCGAGGGTTAGGACGAAGCACCGCGTATCCCTCCTGAGCGAAGTACTGGATGTTGTACGTGGAGGCGCTCCCGGTGAACGACTGAGAGAACACGCCGGATGGACCGCCATGCACGTTGAGGATAAGCGGATAGCTCCGGCTCGGATCGTAGTCCACCGGATAGGTAAGGAGGCCTTCGATGTCGAAGCGCCCATCGGGTGACCTCCAGGTGAGCAACTCGGTGCGGCCGAGCACGGGCATCTCGAGGCCAGCGTGAATGTCCGTGACCTGGCTGGGTTCGAACGCCCCGACGGACGAGACGTGAACATCGGCTGGCGTGTCGACCGTTTGCCAGGAGAACGCCATGGCGTCCGCGCCTGCTGCGAAGGACGCTGCACCCATGACACCGGCCCCGTGAGTAAGTTGGCGCGCACCGCCCCCATCTGCGGGCAACGCGGTGAGGTGCCGAGTCGTGCCGCGGGCCTCCAGCACGAGAACCGACGATCCATCACGGGCCCAGTCGATCAGGCCACCACTGCGGTCATGACTCTCCGCCAATTTTCTCGGCTCTCCACCACCTGCGGCCACGACGTAGACATCGTTGAGCCCTACCCTCTGCGCTTCAACCCCGGACGACATAAAGGCGACCCAGCTTCCGTCCGGGGAGTACCGGGGACTGCTGTCCGTACCACCCATCGTCACGAGGGCTGTTGCCTGAAGGCTTCCGTCCGCCGGAGCCGTCGAGATATCCGACGCACGAGCGCCCTCATCCAGACGTGGATCAGCCTGGTGCCCGAACGCAAACGTCCAGCCATCTGGTGACCAATCGAAACTCGCCACGTGGAACGCCCCTTCCGTGTGGCGGATGGCCTCGGCAAGCTCAGCACCCTCGGGATCGAACGCGACCGAGTAGATGTGATTAAACTTGAAATTCTGATCGACGAAGATCGGATCCCGCTTCTCACGTCGGGCCGTTTTTTCTTCTTCGGTGTCTGGGTCACGCATCAAATAGGCGATTCGGTCCCCAGACGGAGACCACTGGTAGCTGCCTGCACCGGCCTCTGCGCTCGTGACGGGAAACGCCTCTCCGCCGTGGACAGAGATTGCCCAGATCTGGTTTCGCGCACCTTCCTCGTCTCCACCGTTTCGAACCGTGGTGAACGCCAGCCATTCGCCGTTCGGAGAAAACGCCGGATTCCTCGCCGAATTCTCTCCCCGCGTGAACTGCGCGACCCCAGATCCATCGGCGTTCGCAAGCCAGATATGACTCAGATATTCAGACTGCTCACCTTCTATCAAGGGCACGCGCACGACATACGCGATGCGAGATCCATCGGGGGCGATCGCCGTCTGCTGAATCACATCGAACTGCATGCTCTGCTCAGGTGTCCAGCGAAGCTCGTCGGTCTCTTGCGCGGACAAGGGCGAAAGCGTGGCAGAGAGAGCGGCGAGTGCGACAGACGCACAGGATAGACGCATGGGAAATCTCGGCTACAGAGGGTCATTTTTTCTACTGAGAACGTAGGGAACCCAACGGTACTGCGCGACCGCGCCGCTCGAGCATCAACCGGACCGAGCGTGCGATTGCGGGGGTATCGAACCTTATAAAGGTTGTGTTCCATGCCGGTCTCTTCCGCCCACTTGCCGATGCCCAAGCGCCGCCACGAATTCATTCGATCCGCGATGCTCGCGACGGCACTGTCTCTGCTCGCCTGGCCGGCCTATGCAACGGCTCAGGATGAGTCGATCGACCCGGAGAAGGTGCTCGAAGAGCTGCACGACCTCCAAGAGGACTTTGAACGTTTCCGAGAGAGCCGCACTCCCGTCGAGATGGAGCGGAACGGTGGTCTGTGCGACGAAAGGATTGGGCGGATCTGCATCTGGTTCGGCGGAGTGGAAGAGAACTTTCCCGCCGAATTCCGCGAGGTCCGTCAGGCGCGCGTTCAGTTCATTCGCGACCTCTCCGATGGTCTGGCGATGGTGCCTGACCCATGGATCATCGGGCAACTCGTCCACTACCTGGTGGAAGGCCAAAACGTGGACGAAGGCATACGGGTAGCCGAAGTCTGTGGCATCGCCGAAGAGTGGTGGTGCTCGGCACTCGAGGGCTACGCGCTGCACATGCGGACGAAGTACCTCGAATCAGAGGAAGCCTTCCGCGAGGCACTTGCCTCGATGCCCGAGGAGGAACGTCATCGCTGGACGACACCCGAGTACATCTTCACAGAAGATGCCGAAAAGGATTTCAACGCGGGCTCGGCCGAGGAACGGGAGGCACGGTTCGAGCTGCTGTGGCTGCTGTCCGACCCACTGTTCCTTTTCGAAGGGAACGACCGACTGACGGACCACTTTGCCCGTCTGGTGGTGGCAAGAAACCGGTCTGACGCAGTTGATCCGCTCGGACTCGAATGGGACGACGACCTCAAGGAGACGCTGGTTCGATACGGCCGCAACACGGGGTACAGTCGGACGCACAATCCCTCGCGAATGCTGAGCGGTCGCTTCAACGACACCCGGCGGATGCTTGGGCATCACCATCCCATGAGCCGCGGATACCTCTTTCCAGAAGACTTCCTGGAGTCACCGGCCGCCATCCCGCCTGAAAGCTGGATCACAGCGCCGCGTGAGGCCCGCACCTGGTATGCTCCGCCCTACGCTCCCGACCTTCGCGCGCTGGAGACCCAGGTCGGGCGTTTCCGTCGCGATGGACAGATGCTCATTGTCGGGGCGTATCGGCCCACATTCGTCGATATGGGGGGAGAAGGCCGCATCGTCTCGGCTTGGAGTCCGGAGGGGGGAGTAAGCGGCCCGCCCTCCACAGGCATGTTCATGGTTCCGCTGGACGGGCGTGCCCCGCTGTACGCGCGAGGGCGTGAGGCCGAGGGCGTCATGACCATGAACGTCCGTCCCGGTAGCTACGTCAGCGGCCTGGAGGTTGTGAACCTCCAGGACAGACAGGCCTGGCGCGCTCGCCAGGGAGTGGTGCAGCGCCCTCTGGAGCCGGGGCTGGTCGACGTTTCCGACCTCATGATCCTCCGGTCGGGCGTGCCTCTGCCGGAGACGATGGACGAAGCAATTCCAAATGTACGCCCCGGCGTGCGACTGATTCCGGGCGAACGCTTTCCCGTTGTATGGGAAGTCTACGGACTGCGAATCGCCGAGCCGGTTCAGGTGACGATCGGGTTCAGCCAGGGCCGGCCTGAATTCCTCGAACATGTTGGCGACTTTCTCAGCGTGATCGAACCAGAACGCGCCATCGAGATCACGTTCGAAGACACGGGGCCGGATCAGGTCCAGGCGGCATTTCGATCGATCGAGCTGACGCTACCCGACCTGGAGCCGGGTGAATACACACTGCACCTGCAACTCAACCTGTCGGGCAGAACCCCCGTGATCACCAGTCGGCCGATCATCGTAGAGCCTGCTCCCGATGAGGGGCCGCTGGACCGCGACTAGAATGGGCATCAACAAGGAGGCCCGTTCACATGCAGCGTTACCGACTAAGCCTTCGGTCTCGTCGCGGTCGTCTTCGCACTCGAAGTGCGGCTCGAACTTGAATCGGTTGTCGCGCCACAAGACTGAGCGTCTCGGCGAAAGTCCGAAGCCGAACCCTGTCGTGCCCCTTCCCTCGACATCGGTACGATCGCCGCCGACCCGCTAGTTGAGGCCCTAGCAGCTCTGGCAGTTGTCGTTATTCATGGCCCCGAGGCTTTCCAGAAGAGCGATCGTCTCAGGGAAGGGCTGAACGCGCTGCCGAGGGCCGTTCGCCATATCGACCGTGGTCTCGCCACGGCGGCTGATATAAGTCACGTCTGCCCCCTGCGAGACGAGATACTCAATGAGCTCGTTGTCGCCACGCGCGGCAGCGTGGTGCACCGGCGAGTAACCGTTGTGGTCACGGGCGTTCACGTCGGCTCCGTGCTCTTCAAACAGATACTGAACGGCAGGCAGCCAGCTGTCCGGTGCGTGTGCGTGGGAATTGGCCGCGAAGCCCTCACCGTACCCGACGCCCGATGCAGCGTGGATCGGATACACGGCCGGTCCACCGGTCGGCACCGGTTCGAGATCAGAACTGTCCTCACCGCCACCGCGCCTGAAGCGTCGCGAGGGGACCTTTCGAGTAGGTAGCGTTGCATCCGCTCCCCACGCGACCAGCAACCTCATGGCCTCGAGGTCGGTGGCGTACGCCGCTCGCCAGAACGCAGTCGCGCCCGAGAAGCCCACTCCGAGCTGATCGAAATTGAACGACGTATACCAGATATGACGCTCAGTCTGGTGATTGATATCCGCCCCGGCCTCCATGAGTGCTATCATGAGGTCGAGATAATCCGTTTCCTGCTGCTGGAACGCCGAGGGCTGCGGATAGGCGGCCTTTGGGCCCCAGCGGCGGTTGAGCACCGTGAACAGCGCCGCAGAGCCATCCTCAGCGACTCTGTTCGGGTCTGCACCCGCCGCGAGAAAATCCATCGCGAGATCGAAGTTCCCGTTGATCGTCGCCATGAGGAGCGGTGTCGTAGCATCACCTGCGGTAGGCTGATCCAGTTCTGCTCCGTATCCCAGCAGAAGATCGGCCGCCTCGACACGCCCGTCTCTCGACGCGAAATGGAGCGCCGTGAAGCCACCCTCCATGCCAACCAGGTCGTTATAACCGAGTGCGCGCTCGGCCGGAACCGGGACGACTGGCGGTATCCCTGGCTCACCCTCGGCCTCGGTCGAATCCGGAGCCGACTGGGTTGCTTCATCAGGCGACGTTTCGGGCTCAGCCTCATCCTCGGGGGCCCCTTCGCCGGCAGCTTCTTCTGCCGAGGCTTCCCCCTCGGCGGAAGATTCCGCAGGCTCCGCTTCCTCGGCCGCAGACTCCTCAGCCGGCCGGGCCACCTCCTCTTCTTCTTCCAGCGGTCCCGCGCGAAGGCGCGACGGATCGACAGCCTCTTCCACCTCGGCGTCAGGGACCCCGGCCTGCTCGGCGTTCCGGCGAGCGGTCACGAGTTCCTGCCGAGCACGTCGAGCCGGTCGGTCCCCGGAAGAGATGGCGACGTAGTCCACCACGGCACTGGTCAGCGAGACATCAGCACTCGCTTCGAGCAGAGCCTTCATCGTCTCGAGTCGATTGAAAGCTGTGGCCCACATCAGTGGCGTCTGCGCATCCGCGGTGGTAGGCGCGTCGACCTCGGCACCGTACTGGACGAGTGCCTCAACGGCACCAGGCCTGCCCGCCGCGGCCGCGAAATGGAGAGCGGTCACACCCGTGGCGGTCACGGCGCCAGCATTGGCCTTCCCCTCGAGCAATCGTTCGATGGCCCCAGCCTGGCCAGCGCGGCTCGCAAGATGGAGAGCCGTATAGCCACCCAGTCTGGTGGTGGACTCAGGGTTGGCACCGGCGTAAAGCAGGACTCCGACAATGTCCGGCCGACCATTCATCGCCGCCCAATGGAGGGCGCTCATGCCATCGCCCTGGGCAGCATTTACGTCGGCCCCGTTTCTCAGGAGCTGCCGCACTACGTCCGCGTCCCCTCGCTGCGCCGCGTCGGCAACAGGTGCTTCCGCGTTGGCACCCAGCATAAAAAGTGCGAAGAGAAGTGCCGGCATCTTCATCATCGGAGGCCGGCCTCCGATGACGCCGGAGGTGCCGTGAATGAGAAGGGCTCCGTGCTGTTTCCGAAGCTGTCCACATCGTTCATCCCCAGCATGTGCATCGTGCTGAGCAGGACGTTGGCCATTGGGGTCCCGTCCGGCGCCATGAGGTGCATGCCACCCTTGGCCAGCCTTCCATTCGCACCACCCGCCAAGAAGAGCGGGCAACGCTTGTGGTTGTGAAGATTCGGGTCGCCCATCGGGGAGCCACACACGATCAACGTCTTGTCGAGCAGGTGCGTGTCCCCTTCGACCATCCCCTCGAGCTTCTCGAGGAAGTATGGGAGGAGGCTCATGTGGTAGGCGTTGATCTTGTTGAACTCGAGCACCCGCTCCTCGTTGCCGCCGTGATGCGAAGCTGCGTGGAAGCCGGACGTCACGCCGGACTCGGGGAATACGCGACCCGAGACGTCACGGCTCATCTTGAACGTGATGACGCGTGTCATGTCCGACGCGAACGCCATCGCCTGCAGGTCGAACATCAGCCGGACGTGGTCTCCGTAATCGTCCGGCACACCTGCGGGGGCTTGGGCCAGCTCTCGCTCTTCGCCACTCATGTTGCGGGCTTCGATCGTTTGAATACGCCGCTCGATCTCTCGAATGTTCGTGACGTAGCGATCCATCCTCTGTCGATCGCTCGTCCCCAGAGTGCGATTGAGCGATGCCAGGTCTCGCTGCACCCAATCGAGGATGCTGCTCTCGGTCCGGCGACGCTGGGCGCGCTCCTCAGCTGTCGCACCCCGTCCGAACAGCTGATCGAAGGCGACACGGGGGTCCCGGATCATCGGAAGCGGCTCGGACTCGCCGGCCCAGCTCACGGTGTCGGTGTAGACACAGGCGTATCCGTACGCACAGCCGCCCGCCTGATCGACGTTCTCGATACACAGCTGAAGAGAAGGAATCGGGGTGTCCTGCCCGAAGCGCTGTGCATACACCTGGTCGAGCGACGTGGCGACCCGGACGTCCGAGCCTTCCGTCTGCTTGGGATGGGCCTGGGTAAGAAATACGGCACTGGATCGGAAGTGGTCGCCCCCGATCTCGCGGGGAAGTTCTGCCTCGGCCCCGACGACATCCGTGTTGCTCACGATCGTCAGGTATTCTCGGTACGTGTCGAGCGGATAGAGGGCACTCGGTGTGAGATCGAAATTTCGACCGACATCAGCGGGCGACCAGAGATTCTGCGTCATGCCCCACTCGTTGCACCCGGCCGCCCCATGGACCATCTCGATCCCGACGAACCGTGTCGCATCGACTTCGGCAGCCTTTGCCGCCGTCATTCGCCCGACAGGCATCATCGCATCGAGGAACGGAAGCGCTACACTCGCACCCATCCCGCGTAGGAACGTGCGGCGTTCGATGTACTTCTTTGTCAAAAACATCGTTTCGATCTCTTGTTTCGGATCTGCGCTGATCTAGTTCTCGTTACTGCCTTGATGCTCGGCCCAGTCTTCTTGTTGTTCGACACCGTCATCGGCCACCGGTGCGGCACGGCTCATCCGGAAGGCCGGGCTCTGTACGACACCCAGGATGTAGTGAGATATCCGATCTCCATTGTCGGCCGCCTCCCGCTCCATCGCCCGAATCGTGGGCATGTCGTAGTACTCCACCCGTCGACCCAGCGCGTACGCCATCAGGTTCTTGGCGAGCGTCCTCCTGAACACGGTCGGCCGTTTCAGAATCGTGTTTCGCAGCCCTGCCGGCCCGTCGATCGGGGTGCCGTCGTACAACTCACCACTCGGATCGATGGGGTTCATGTTCTCCTTGATCCGCCAGGCGCCCGTCACGTCAAAGTTGTCGAGGGCCAGTCCAATTGGGTCGATGACCCGATGGCATGAGGTGCACGCCGGGTTGGCCCGATGGCTTTCCATCCGTTCGCGCGTCGACAACTGGCGCGAGCCCTCGGTAGCAGCCGTCTCATCGAGCGTCGGCACTGCGGGCGGCGGCGGTGGTGGTGGGCTGCCCAGCAACACCTCCATCACCCATTTGCCCCGCATGACCGGCGAAGTCCGGTTTCCATGCGACGTCATCATCAGAATGCTTCCATGTCCAAGCAGCCCACGACGGTTCTCGTCGACTAGGTCGACCCGCTGGAACGCGGGCCCGGTCACCCCGGGAATGCCGTAGTGCTCCGCGAGCTGTTCGTTGACGAAGGTGTAGTCCGCAGTGAGGAGCTCAAGCACGCTCCGATCTTCCTGAACGATGGTGTGGAAGAGCAATTCGGTTTCACGATCCATCGCCGACTTCAGCTGGTAGTTGAAGTACGGATAGAGCTGTGCGTCCGGATTGATCTTCTCGAGATCCTGAAGTCGGAGCCACTGAGACGCAAAGCGTGTGGCCAGAGACTCCGCGCGAGGATCAGTGAGCATCCGGCGGGTCTGGCGCTCGAGTTCGTCGTCGTCAGCCAAGTCACCGTTTCGCGCGAGCCGAAGCAGCTCTTCGTCAGGTGGTGTCGCCCACAGAAAGAACGACAGGCGCGAAGCCAGGTCGGCATCGGCAAGATCATAGACCTCACCAGGCTCAACGCGATCCGGGGCCTGCTCCAGCCGGAAGATGAATCGAGGGCTGGCAAGGATGGCCCAGATCGCGTTCCGAATCCCGATCTCGAAGCCACCCTGCTCTCGTCCTTCTGCAAAGAAGAACATCAGCTCCGGAATTTCCGGACCGTCTAACGGACGGCGAAACGCCTGCTCCGCGATGCTCGAGATGATCTCTTCGGCACACGGCTCTTCTTCGTCTGCCGAGGTGGGTCGGCAGCTGAAGACCCTCTGCCTGGCCGGCGTGTCGGAGACACCCGTTACGGTGAACGGGCCGCTGATCGACAAGTCTCTGAGGTGCGGGACCGTCGTGACTCCGTACCCCACGCCCATGTTCGGATCGGCCAGTGTGAAATCCAGCGGGGTAATCAGGTCCGTGACCGGGCCTTCACGCACCTGCAGGAACGCAGCCGAGATGTGCTGAGGGCCAGCTCGAAGGTGGATCGCCGGAGTCTCGACGCGCAGGCCTGTGGCATCCCCTTCCGACATGAATCGATCGATCTCGAGCACAGCCACGCGCTCGCCATTGACCGCTATCTCCATCTCCTCGATTCCTGCCGTCATCCCGAAGAGCTGTCCGTCGGGGCTGCCGTGAAGGTCGAGCTCAAAGATGTACTCACCGTCAGCCGGGAAGTTATGCGTCACCGAGATTCCGCCACGCGTGCCCATCGGCGTGCCTTCTACGTGCCCCACCTGGGAGACCGTCTTTGGAATCTTGTAGACCGTGGTAGCGGGTGAGGCAGCGGCATCGCCGACGGCATCACGGCTGACCTGAGCAGCGGCACGCATATAGCTCTCAAGCAAAGTCGCGGAGAGAATTTGCGTGTCGGCAATGTTGTCGAAATTGTCGCTCAGCGTCTCGGTCGGGAGATAGGCAGAAGCGTCAATATCCAGGGCAAAAAGATCCCTGATCGAGGCTTCATACTCCGCCCGATTGAGTCGCTGGAACGTGCGGCGGCCCGGATTGGGGTCACGGCGGGCGAGCTCGTCCAGTCGGTCTTCGAGACTGGCGGCAAGCAGCGCCAAGCTGTCCTCCGGAGGACGACGCACACCTGCCGGAGGCATCATCCCGGCACGGAGCTTATGGATGATCTTTTCGGCGACCTCCGCGTCACCTTGGGGCGATCCGACATCGAACCCCTCGAGCGACAAATCTCCGCGGAGTCGCCGTTCATTGTGACACCGAACGCAATACTCCTCGATGACCTCGTTCAGGGTCTCATCGAGCGCACCCTCGTGGAGGACCGAGCTGGCAATTTCGCGCACCGGATCACGTGCCTCGACCCGGCGTTCCCCTGCGTGGTTCGCCAAGCCGACTAACAGCACTGCGACCGCCAACATTCCCGTATGAAAAACGTTCATTCCGTCCTCAAGTCACTCCATGGCCCGATCACGAGAAACGGCGCCGCTCAGCCCGAAGCCCGTGAACACCTCTTGCCTTTCGAAAATGTGACGTGAGTGGGATTCCCACCAGACTCTCGAGGTCGGCCTCAGTCGCTCTCTGTCCGTGCACTTCTTCCGCAAGTTCGTAAGCGGAAGCTCGTCAGTGGTGATCCGCACCAGCTGGCTGAGCCACTCCCGATCTTCCAATACAGCACCCTGCGTGCGAACCGACGGGTGGGCGGGACTCCCTCCCGTCGCACCCTAGCGCTCCCTTGGCCGATTTTCGCAGTGATCTAGCTTCCTCGCATGAGCGAATCCGCGACAGACAACGAAGCTGAGGGAATGAGCGTCTCTGATACCCGGTCCGCCACGAACCTCGCCGATGCGATCCGTGCGGCGGCAGACG
This sequence comes from Longimicrobiales bacterium, assembly GCA_028823235.1. Taxonomy (NCBI): domain Bacteria; kingdom Pseudomonadati; phylum Gemmatimonadota; class Longimicrobiia; order Longimicrobiales; species Longimicrobiales bacterium. The sequence continues at coordinate 139,938 of JAPKBW010000001.1, forward strand.
TGCTGGAGCGGCTCGTCGATGATCGATCACTGCTGGCCTCCGTGGACAAGGCTGACCAGCAGCGGTTGCTCCACGCAGCCGGAAAAGTCTGGACTCCGGACGAAACTCGCCGGCGCCAGCTCACCCGAGCCCTCGCGAAACAGAGGAAGGCCGAGGCGACAAAGAAGGGCGAGGAGCTGCTCGAACAGACCGGCATACGCACGCTACGGCGGCGCCCGACGTTTACCACGCCAAATATTTACCCGCCTCTACCGGCAGGCGCACCGCTCGCCGCCGTCGAAGGGAATACGGACCATCGGGCGCCTCAACGACAGCATTGCTACGTGTGCAAGAACCACTACACGGAGTTGCATCATTTCTATGACCAGATGTGTCCACCGTGTGCGGAACTGAACTACCGGAAGCGTGGTGAGCTTGCCGATCTGTCTGGCAGAACAGCCCTGCTCACGGGCGGCCGAGTCAAAATTGGATATCAAGCCGGAATCAAACTGCTCCGGTCGGGGGCTGACCTCATTGTCACGACGCGCTTTCCCAGAGACGCCGCGGCACGCTATGCGGCGGAAGAGGACTATTCGGAGTGGGGAGATCGACTTCAGATTTACGGCCTCGACCTTCGACACACGCCGAGCGTTGAAACCTTCTGTTCAGAGCTACTGAACACGCGAGACCGGCTCGACATCATCATCAGTAATGCCTGCCAGACGGTACGACGCCCACCCGAGTTCTATGCACACATGATGGAGAACGAGGCTGCGGCGCTCGACGCGCTGCCATCCGGGGTGCAGGGCCTGCTGGGATCCTATGAAGGGCTCCGGGGCCACGACATGCTGCCCGACGGCAAGCGACCTTCGATCGACACACACGACCCGGACCTTCTCAATATCCCGGGAATCACACACGCGGCAGAGCTCTCTCAGATCCCTCTACTCGCGGAAGAGCGGGAGGCTCAGGATGCGCTGTTTCCAGTGGGAGAGCTCGACCAAGACCTCCAACAAATTGACCTCCGCGAAACGAACTCTTGGCGGATGCTCATGGCCGATGTCCCGACCGTGGAGCTTCTCGAGGTCCAGCTCGTCAACGCGGTAGCACCGTTCGTGCTGAATGCACGACTCAAGCCGCTCATGCTGAGGAACAACAACCGAGACAAGCACATTGTGAATGTCTCCGCGGTCGAGGGGCAGTTCTATCGGAACGCGAAGACGACGCGGCATCCACACACGAACATGGCCAAAGCGGCACTGAACATGATGACGCGGACGGCAGCTACCGACTACTACAACGACGGCATCCATATGAATGCGGTAGACACCGGCTGGGTAACGGATGAAGACCCTGAGGCCATCGCCGCGAGGAAGACCGAGATGCATCGATTCCACCCACCGCTCGACATCGTCGACGGCGCGGCGCGCATCGTGGATCCGATCATCAGCGGTATGAATACCGGCGAGCACATATGGGGGCAGTTCCTGAAGGACTACGTACCCGCCGACTGGTAGCCGCGGGGACTTCCCGGCGGGCAGGCTACCGCGAGTATTCACAAAGATCGCATCACGATGGGGGGACAGGATAAAGAGTCTGGAAATGGGTCGATGCGGGTCGGTCGTGCTGATGTTGGCGCTGGTGCTGACGCTGAGCAGTTGCGCGACGAACCTTCGGACAGGGGCCGTCGGAGGTGCAGCGGCCGGAGCCGTGATCGGCGGAACCGCCAGCGGGAGCGCACGCGATGCCATCATCGGCGCAGTGATCGGCGGAGCGGCGGGTGCAGTGATCGGTGGCGTAATGGACGCTCAGGCCGAGGACCTTCAAGACAAGTTGCCAAACGCGAGGGTCGAAAGAATCGGCGAAGGCATCGGCGTAACCTTCGATTCCGGAATTCTTTTTGACGTAGGTCAGTCGACCCTTCGGACCGCCGCACCGCAGAATCTTCGAGAGCTGGCAGAGTCCCTGGAGGACTATGAGGGCACAAGCGTCCTTGTATTCGGCCACACCGATTCCACCGGGGACGTGGAGCTCAACCAGTCGCTCTCGGAGCGGCGAGCGGACGCGGCACGCACCTTCCTTCTGGGTGCCGGCCTGGATAATGACCGAGTTTCCGCGGTGGGTCGAGGCGAACAGGATCCAGTCGACACGAATGAGACAGAGGCTGGTCGCCAGGCCAACCGTCGGGTCTTGATCGCGATCTACGCCAGTGAAGACATGCAGGCTGAAATGATGAGGCGTCACGGCGGGCTCTGAGTCGCAGGCGCACCGACCCGAGCCGGGATCGGTGAGCCTGCGACTAACCTCCTGGCCCTTTTGGGGGCAGATATTTCGCTTGCAGGTCGGGCTCTTCCTGTACGGCTTCGCCCTAGCGTTGATGCTCGAGGCGCAGATCGGACTCGACCCCTGGTCTGCGCTCCACCAGGCCCTGAGCAGCCGCTCGGGACTCAGCTTCGGCCGGATCTCTCAGGGTATTGGCCTGCTGTTGATCGTATTCAGTCGACTCGTGCTCGGCGTGCGACCCGGCCTGGCAACGATCTGCAACATGCTGACGGTGGGGCCCTGGATCGACCTGATGCGCGAAGTCTCGTGGTTTCCTACGGCCCCGACCTACGCCCTCGGAATCGTGCAGTTCGTCGGTGGGATTCTCGTGCTGGGGCTCGCAACTGCCGTCTACATCGGAGCCCGGCTCGGGGCAGGCCCGCGAGACGGCCTCGTCATGGGGCTCTCGCGGAAGATCGACCGGAGCCTACGAATGACGAGGAACTCCGTTGAGATCACCGTGCTGATCGTGGCCGCGCTGCTGGGGGGCTCAATTGGACTGGGGACAGTCCTGTTCGCCGGACTGATCGGCCCGACCATGCAGGTCGGTCTAAAGATTTTCTCGGTCTCCCATGATCCTTCTCCCGACCGATCGCCCGCCTGACGTCACTACATGCCGAGATCTTCGAAGCGATCGTTCCCAATGCGGTAGCTACGCCAGTCTTGGTAGTCAAAGTGCCACCACTCAATCTCATACACCGCGAAGTCCTGCGCCTCCATCGCCTGTCTGAGTAGCTCTCGATGCCATCGCTGGCGGGTCGTACCGCCCGGGTAATCAGGGAAGGAGCGCGGTGACATCTCATCGTATCCACCGGCCATCTCGATCGGCAGGCCCGTAGCCAGATCGTACAGCGTGAGATCCACCGCACATCCCCGGTTGTGCCGCGACCCGCTCTCCGGATTGGCGACAAAGATCTTGAGGTCCTCCGGCGTCGCGTCCCAGAACATTTTCGTCACATACCACGGTCGGTATCCGTCGTGGATCAGCAACCCATAACCCCGCTCGCCGAGCCAGTCATGAGCTCGCTCGAGCGCCTCCGCAGCTGGACGTTGGAGGAACGCTCGCGGTTCTGAGTAGAAGACCTCACCCATGAAGTTGTTCGTCGAGGCGTAGCGCACGTCGAGGGAGATCGTGGGATCCAGGGAAACAAGCTCGACCAGATCAGAGTCTCGGAACGCTCCGTCTTCGACGGGCGGACTCGCTGCGAGTGCCTCCGCCCTTAGCTCCTCCGGATTGCGCACAGGGGTGATCTGGAAAGTGCCCCCGTCCTCGGCACCCAGAGAGATCCGCTGAAACACACGATCCCCGAGGCTGATGCTCTCGGTGCGGCCCTGCTCCGACGTCTGGACGGTCACCACCGCCGAGCCAGGCGTTCCGAAGGTTCCGTCTGTCCTCGACTCCAGAAGAACCGCAGCCCCTTTCCAAGGGAGAAGGACGAGGCCCCCATCGTTCTCCAGAATCGACATTGTGTCGGATCCCTCCAGATACTCGCCGATGAGGTGACGGAGGGCCTCGGAGACCGCGGGCGGCGAAACCTCATCGCCACGCGGCGGCTCAACATCGGCACACCCGTTCAGCATGCCCCCGCTGATTGCCACAATGACGAACGGAATCGATCGGGTTCTCACTCGCATGTCGGCCCTGCTCCATAATGTTCTCGGAAAGCGGGGCTAAAGCTTACCCCGCAGCGGCGAAGACAGAAAGCTCTCGACCCCAGGCACGTCTTGCCCTTCGCCGGGCCGGTCCGCCATTTGAGGCCCCGCTCAACGTCCCGATCTGGAAATGCCTCATGCGGTCATCCGACTCTGTAACGCGACGCACCATCACAATGGGCCTCAGTCTAGGACTCGGCCTCGGTCTCGCCCTCGCGGCATCTGCCGACCTGACGGCCCCACTCTCGGCTCAGAACGTTGGCTCGGAGCAACTGACGGCCCTGCAGTTCCGCCATATCGGACCGACAGGAAACCGGATCACATCAGTCGCCGGAGTAATCGGCGACCGATTCACCTACTACGCCGGCGCGGCTTCCGGTGGTCTCTGGAAGACCGACGACGCCGGCCTGAACTGGCGCCCGATGTTCGATGACTATCCCGTCCACGCCATCGGCGAGATCGAAGTCGCTAGTTCCGACCCGAACATCGTATGGCTGGGCACCGGCGAGCCGTTCCTTCGTTCGAACGTTTCGATCGGGAATGGCGTCTGGAAGTCGACTGATGCGGGCGAGACATGGACGCATATGGGGCTCGATGCCACCGGGCGTATCAGCCGGATCATCGTGCACCCAACCAACCCCGACATTGTCTACGCAGCGTCTGTCGGGCACGGGTACGCACCCCAGCAGGAACGAGGCATCTATCGGACCATGGATGGAGGGCTGACGTGGGAGCACATCCTGTTCGTCGATCAAGAGACGGGAGCGAGTGACCTGGTCATGGATCCCAACAACCCCCGGATTCTTCTCGCCGGGACATGGCAGATCGCGCTGCGGACGTGGACCCGCACCTCCGGTGGGCCCGGTAGCGGTATCCATATGTCTCGTGACGGTGGCTCTACGTGGACAAGGCTCGAGGGACACGGGCTCCCCACGCGCGAGGTCGGCAAGATCGCGCTGTGCATGAGCGCGGATGATTCAGATCGTATCTATGCACTGATCGAAACGGGTGATGGTGTGCCGTGGGCAGAGGGCGATACCGACGGCGGCGAGCTGTGGCGGTCCGACGACGGCGGCACCAACTGGCAGCTCACCAGCCACAATCGGGAGCTCGCCGGGCGAACCGCTTATTACACGCGGTGCGAGGTCGCTCCGGACAACGCGAACGAGGCCTACTTCATCGCGGCCGCGTACAGCACGTCGCTGGACGGAGGGCTGACCTCAACCGCGGCTGGCTTCCTCGAGGGTCCGAACTGGGACCACCACGACATGTGGATCGACCCGGCCAACCCCGACCGACAGGCCGTCAGCGGCGACGGTGGGATATCGATCTCGGAGAACCGAGGGGCGACCTGGTTCCGAGTCCAGCTTCCCGTCGCTCAGATGTACCACGTGACCGTGGACAACGCGGTTCCGTACAATGTGATGGGCAATCGTCAGGACGGTCCGTCGGCAAGGGGTCCATCGAACGCTCGAATGGGTGGCATGTTCGGTCCCGGAATCATCCCTCGCAGTGCGTGGATCACGGTCGGTGGCGGTGAGAGCGGATTCGCGACGCCCGATCCGACGGATCCGAACATCGTCTGGTCCAGCGCTTCGGGTGCGGGAGCAGGAGGAGGGATCGTCGTCCGCTGGGACGCCAAGACTCAGCAATACCGGGAGGTGGAGGTCTGGCCCGAAACTGCGATTGGTCATCCGGCAGACAGCGTGAAGTACCGCTTTCAGTGGACGTTCCCACTCCTCATCTCACCGCATGACAACAACACCATTTATGTGACCAGCCAGCACGTCCATCGCACGCAGAACGGCGGACAGAGCTGGGAACTGATCAGCCCGGATCTCTCAACGAACGACCGTAGCAAGATGGGCATCAGTGGCGGGCTCACACCGGACAACATCGGAGTCGAGTACTGCTGCGTGATCTACGCCTTCGATGAGTCACCGCTCGAAGCGGGCGTGCTTTGGGCGGGCACGAACGATGGACTCGTTCAGGTGAGCCGGAACGGGGGTGATTCGTGGACCGACGTGACCGGCAACATTCCGAACCTTCCTGTGGATGGGGTCGTGAGAAGCATCGACGCTTCGCGCTACGAGGCCGGGAAGGCATACATCGCAATCGAACACCATCAGGTCGGCGACTTCGCGGCGCGCGCATACAAGACAGACGACTACGGCGACAGCTGGACTCAGATCACCTCAGGCGTCGACGACGGGGTTCTGAGTTACACGCGCAGTATCCACGAGGACCCGGTGCGACCGGGACTGCTCTACCTGGGCACGGAAGCCTCGGTGTACTTCTCGCTCGACGACGGGGACAGCTGGCGTTCGTTGCATACCAACATGCCCCACTCACCGATGTACGGGCTCGTCGTACAAGAACACTTCAACGACCTCGTGATCGGCACGTACGGTCGCGGCTATTGGATCCTCGATGACGTGACACCACTTCAGCAGATGACGACCGAAATCGAGGCAAGCGCTGCTCACCTCTTCCGCCCACGCGCAGCGTATCGCTTCCGGCCCATTTCCGGGCAGTACGCGATGTTCGACGATCAGACCGACGGAGTGGATCCACCTTACGGTGCCTCCATCAACTACTGGATGGGAACAGACGGCGAGGGTGACGCCGAGATCGATATCTCTAACGCGGCCGGCGAAGTAGTCCGTACGCTCTCTAGCGTGGCCAGTCCCGGGGTAAATCGGGTCTGGTGGGATCTCAATGGCGAGCCGTCGGTGCTCCCTCGACTCCGAACGAAGCCGCTGTTCGCGCAAGACATCCAGCTCGGTGAAGATCGCGAGCGTCCCTTCCCTGGTGGCGGGCCAGCAGGAGCCGGTGGGCCGCCCATTCTCCAGGCGCCGGGTACCTACACCGTCACTCTACGGGTGAATGGCGAGACGTTCACCGAGTCAATGGAGGTCAGGAAGGATCCGAACTCGGAGGGCACGCTGGCGGACATTCAGTTTCAGATCGCGATGCTGGAGGATCTTCATGCGGACGCGGACAGCGCGTCAGCGATGATTTCAAGGATCGAATCCGTACGGCGTCAGGTTCTCGACGCCCGCGACATCCTCACCGAACAGGGTGGGCAGGATGAAATCATCGCGGCCGCGACCGCGCTCGATCAGACTCTTATTGAAGTGGAAGAGGGCCTCTTCCAGATGCGGGCGACTGGCACGGGACAGGACGGCGTCCGCTACCCCTCACGCCTGATGGAGCGACTGGGATATCTGTTCAACACCACCTCGATCGGCGATTTCCCCCCGACGGACCAACAGGGTGAGGTTCACGTCATCCTCAAGGAACGCCTCGCTTTGATAGCGATAGCGCTTGATGCCGTCCTCGATGACGACCTGGAGGAGTTCAATCGCCTGCTCCAGTCTCTCGGTATGCAGATCGTGAGTTGATCACCTGACCACAGACAAAATGACCCGCACCGACGACGCCGATGTACTTGTCGTCGGTGCGGGCATCTCTGGCCTCACCGCATCCCGTGAGCTCCTGAAGCTCGGGCTGACCGTCGTGCTGCTCGAAGCGAGAGCACGGGTGGGGGGACGGCTGGCGTCGCTCGACACTGGAGCCCGAAGGTCAGGCGACCAGCCGACGCGTGGCGTCGAACGCGGTGTGGATGGACACAGCGCCTCCATCTCATGTCATTTTTCCGATCGTGCCCGACGCCACCTAACACCTGAACCCGACCACTCGATGAAAATCACTTCGTCACGACACCTGTCGACCCTAGTGCTTTCGGTTGCCCTCTTCGCATGCGGTGGCGCCGATGGCGAGCAGTCTGAAGCGAGCTCAGGAGTCGCTTCAGCCGATACGATTTCACTCCGCTACCTCGGAGCTGCTGGATGGGAAATGGCGGCTGCAGATGGAGAAGGAACTCGCGGTCCGGTCGTGCTCGTCGATCCGTATCTCACGCGCGCCAAGTATGGTGCCAGTTCGAGCTGGGATCCCGATGACCCACGGCCGACGTTCACGCGGACCGACACGCTGTTCAGCGACACGGAACTGATCGACGCTGAGATCCCCCGGGCCGACTACATCCTCGTCCAGCACTCGCATCCCGATCACGTGATGGACGTGCCGTACCTCGCGCACAAAACAGGTGCCGTGGTGATCGGGCACGAATCGACGATCAACATCATGCGAGCCTACGGCGTTCCTGACGGCCAGCTGATCACAGTCCGAGGTGGGGAGGACTACGACTTCGGCGATGTGTCCATTCGTGTTATTCCGAGCCTGCACAGCCCACTTGGTGACAAGCGCTACTACCAGTCAGCGTCGGTCGAGGATGGCGTCACCCGACCTCTGCGGATCAACCAGCTCGTTGAGGGAGGTTCTCTCATGTACCTCGTTCGAATCGCTGGCCACGAGGTCATGACGATGGGCTCGATGAACTTCGTCGAGAGAGAAATCGAAGGGATCCGGCCCGACATCGCCCTAGTCGGGGCTGCCCCATCTCATCTCGAAATCACCCGCTACACACCGCGGCTGCTCGAAGCGACCGGCTTCCCGGCCGTGGTGATGCCCACCCACGCCGACAATTTCCAGGCGCCGTACGGCTCCTCAATCGCTTACCGCACAGAATGGATCGAGTCATTCGCAGCAGAAGTGAGGGCGGCGGACCCTCAGGCTCAGTTAATCCTGCCGCGCCACCTAGAACCTATACGGCTCTCCATCTCGGGTCGATTTTCCGATCCAGGTCCCTACCGGGAGAGGCGCTGAATCGCCTGGCCGGAGCGTAGCACAGCCCCGGAGTCCATCGTCCTCGCCCGCAACGTCGGCGAAAAAGTAGCGACAGCACCAGCGGCCAGGAGTGCCCCAGACGCAATGAGCAGGTTCACGGAGTCGGTCGGGTCGACGCCGAACAGAATCCTGCCCGAGTGGTCACTGGTCCGCGTGCCGTAACGTCTGTGCGCACCACAAAGCGTACCGCAGATAGCAGCGGACTGGGATTTCGCCAAGCGGCACCGGGGGCATAGCTTCTGTCTCTAATCGACAGGAACAGTTTGTAACTTCTCTTGATTAACCAGAGCTAGAGGGATTGCTACCCTCGTCAGCCTTCACGCCCAAGATCGATCTTCTATGCACCAATCAAGATCGTGATCAAGGCGATGCAGGAAGTCGAAGAGGAACCTGGGGCGTCGAGACGGACCGGACTGCCGAAAAGGATTTGAATGGTAGACGATCAGACGCGGGTTATCGGGGTTGATGTAGCGCGCGCCGCTGCAGTGTTCGGCATGGTGGTGGTCAACTTCAAGACCGTCATGGTTGTCGAATCTGCTGGGCCCGACTGGCTGGTGTGGATGACAGGGCTACTCGACGGACGGGCCGCCGCAACGTTCGTTGTGCTGGCAGGCGTAGGCATCTCCCTCCACCATATCGATTCCCACCGATGCTAAGTAATCGGAAACACCTGGTCGTCGCGATACTGCTCAGCCCGCTGGGAGCAGGGGCCTGCGCTAGTAGCGGCGGAACGCCGGAGCCATCGAGTTCGGCCGCGCCGGACTCCACCCTCGCTCGCCTGGAAGCTCTCTACCACGCCCGGGCAGACAGTGCGTTGATGGAGGTCAACGAGGCGGATGTGGCGTTCATGACCGGAATGATCCACCACCATTCTCAAGCGTTGGTGATGTCCGCGCTCGCTCCGACCAATGGGGCAAGTGAAGCTGTGCTGCGACTGACCTCCCGGATCACCAATGCGCAGACCGACGAGATCAGCGTGATGCGACGCTGGCTCACCGACCGTGGGCGCCCCGCCCCAGAAATCGGCCAGGGTAGCCTCATGATGATCACGGGTGCCGACCACAGTATGTACATGCCGGGAATGCTCTCGCAGCAGCAGCTTGGCGATCTGGCGGTCGCTCAGGGCACGGAGTACGACCGTCTTTTTCTCACCTACATGATCCAGCACCACAACGGCGCAGTCGAGATGGTCCACGATCTTTTCGCCAGCGATGGCGCCGCCCAGGACGAGTTCGTCTTCAAGCTCGCCTCTGACATTCAGGTCGATCAAACGACGGAGGTGGCCCGCATGCAGCAGATGCTGGACGCCATCCGCAACGATCCCAACAGCTGACCACAACATCCTCATTCAAAGGGACAACCGAAAAATGAATCCGACTGATTCACCGCGGCACGCCACAAGGGGTCTGCTAGCGCTCTCCCTCATCGGGCTGATCACGCTTGGCGCGTGTAGCGGGCCCTCGTCGATCTCCTCGGGGTCGGCCGGCATCTCGCCCACCATGGCGCGCCAGCCTTTTTCCATGACGGCACCAAGCCCGGACCCACGGATCGGCCTAGGAGCCGGGCTGTTCAACGCCGAAGAGGCCGTCTGGAACTTGAACGTCGTGTCCAAGACACCACCGCCCGAGCGCTTCATTGGGGCGACCAACTCGGACCTCGCGTTCAAGGACAACTACGCGATCCAGGGCAACTACGACGGCGTCCAGATCTGGGACATCTCCAATCCGAGCGCACCGACGACGGTGATTACGTTCGTCTGCCCGGCGTCCCAGAGCGACGTGTCCGTGTTCGGTGACCTGCTCTTCGTATCCGGCGAGGGCATGACCGGTCGACTCGACTGTGGTGAGCAGGGCGTGTCGGAGGCCGTCAGCCACGAACGCCTGCGCGGTATTCGAATCTTCGACATCACGGATATACGGAACCCGCAGCACGTTACGAACGTCCAGACCTGCCGAGGCTCGCACACGCACACCGTGCTCGAAGACCCCGATGATCATGACAACGTGTACATCTACGTGTCTGGTTCGGCACCCGTGCGACCCTCTGAAGAACTGGCTGGCTGCTCGGACGCGCTCCCGAACGACGATCCGGACTCGGCACTGTTCCGCATCGAAGTCATTCGTGTGCCGCTCGCTCGTCCTCAGGACGCGGCCATTGTCAGCTCACCCCGCATCTTCAACGATCTGGCAGCACCGCCGACCCACGGTCCGGCGCCGGACGACCTGGCTGCTATCGCCGAAGCAGAAGCATCCGGTGCGTTCATCGCCGACTTCGGCGGACAGGCGATGGCACTGCCGCCTCAATTCACCTCACCGATTCTCGACAGCATAATGACCGCCCGCGGCGGCTCAACCGTCACGGCCGCAGATAGTGCAGCGCTGCGCGGATACATCCCGACGATGGTCGCCGTCATGATGGGCGGAGGTGCAGGCGAAGACCGTGAAGAGATGGGCCCGACCCAGTGCCACGACATCACCGTCTATCCAGCGATTGGCCTGGCCGGCGGCGCATGCGAAGGGTATGGCCTCCTTCTCGACATCAGCGATCCGGTTGACCCGACGAGACTGGCAGCCGTCGCAGATTCCAACTTCTCGTATTGGCACTCGGCGACGTTCAACAATGACGGAAGCCAGATCCTCTTCACCGACGAGTGGGGCGGTGGTGGTGGTCCGAAGTGCCGCGCCACCGACCCGGTGGAGTGGGGCGCGAATGCCATCTTCTCGCTCGACGGCCAGACGATGGACTTCAAGAGCTACTACAAGCTCCCCGCGGCCCAGACATCGTTCGAGAACTGCGTGGCGCACAACGGATCACTGATCCCGATTCCAGGCCGGGACATCATGGTGCAGTCCTGGTATCAGGGCGGCATTTCCATTTTCGACTGGACCGACCCGAGCAACCCGGTGGAACTCGCATTTCATGACCGCGGGCCGTCCGACGCCAACACGATGGGTCCAGGCGGAAGCTGGTCCGTATATTGGTACAACGGTCTGTTGGTGAGCTCGGAAATTTCCCGAGGGCTCGACATTTTCGAGCTTACGCCGAGCGCGGGACTTTCTCAGAATGAGATCGATGCCGCGAACTCGGTTCGGCTCGACCACCTGAATTCCCAAGGTCAGCCCCAGTACGTATGGCCGCACACGTTCTCGCTGGCGCGGGCGTACGTTGATCAACTTGAGCGTTCACGAGCGGTCTCCTCTGCATGGGTCACAGAGGTACGAGCCGCGCTGACCGCTGCCGAGGCGACCTCGGGGTCAGCGAGACGGTCCGCTCTGTCGGGTCTGGCCGACACTATCGAAGGGCAAGCATCCGAATCGGCGGACGCCGAGCGGGTTCACATGCTCGCACGTGCGGTCGAGGGACTGGCTGGCGAAAGCTGATATGCGACTGGGAGTGGGTGGGGTCGCACTCACCCACTTCCAGTTTCGCCGTACAACATGATCCCGACCCTGCGCCTGCTCACATGGCGTACAGCAAGACAGCTGCAAGACCGCTACGTCAGTACGTTTCGCAGCCGCGGCCCATCTGATTCGCGGCTACTCGAGGTAGGAGTATCCCTCGACAGCCTGATCAAAGAATCGTCGAAGCACAGTTCCTTCGGCGCCGCTCAGGGTTCCCTGCTCTACGGCACCTTCGACATCCCGCAACAACGTTTTGCGAAGTGCAGGGGTGTCGTACTGCACGTACTCGAGGACCTCGCCCACCGTGTCTCCGTCGACGACGGCATCGACTTGCCATCGGCCCTCCGACCCGAGTCCGACGTGCACCACGTGGGGGTCGCCGAGCAGGTTGTGAAGATCCCCCAGTGCTTCCTGGTACGCACCGGTCAGGAAGACCCCGAGATAGTAGGGCTCGTGCGTGCCGTCCGGAGCGCTCAAGGGATGGAGCGGAAGGAGGCCCACCGGCCCATCGGCGCCAGCGAATCGATCAATGCGGCCGTCCGAGTCACACGTGATATCTGCTAGCGTAGCCCTCCGTGTCGGCTCCTCATCGAGGTGGTGAATCGGCATGATCGGGAACAGCTGTTCGATGCCCCACGAATCGAGCAGTGACTGAAAGACGCTCACGTTCGCGAAGTAGACATCGCCCAGCAGGGCCGAGAGCCCCGCCAGATCTTCAGGCAGGTCGTCACCGAGTCTGCGCACGACTGCGTGACCGGTGGCCCAGTAGAGTCCCTCCGCAGCCGCGCGCGCGAGGATGTCCATGTGGCCAAGCGAGAACAGGCTCTTCGATTCCTCGAACGCGTGTTCGGCGTCCGCAAAGATCTCCGCGAGATCGTGCACCTCGAGCGCTTCGTCCTCAAGGCGCTTGTACGCGGCGAGGAGGTCGAGCAGCGGTTGGGGCGGGCTCTCCTCGGCGAGCGCCCGGGCGAGTCGATCATGATCGGGTTTGTCCGGATACCTTCGCGCGCCCAGCACATCGAAAACCAAAAGGCTCGAGTGCGCGACCAGGGCCCGCCCCGACTCGGTGACGATGTCCGGATGCGCGATGCCAGCCTCGTCACAGATCGTCTGAATTCGGTGCACTACATCGGCAGCATACTGTTCGACGGTGTAGTTCACGGACGACGCAGTGGCCGTTTGAGAACCGTCGTAGTCGACGCCCATCCCTCCGCCGAGGTTGAGCGCCTTGATGGGCGCACCGAGGCCGACGAGTTGCACGTAGAGATGGGCGATCTCCCGGACCGCATCCTTCACCGTGTGGATGTCGAAGATCTGGGACCCGATATGGCAATGGAGCATGTACAGGCCATCGAGCATCTCGACGCGTCGCAAATGGTCGACCGCATCGAGCATCTCGGAGATCGTGAGTCCGAACTTCCCACGAATGCCTGCTGAGGAAGCCCAGCGACCGATCCCGCTCGTCGTGAGCCGCGCCCGCATCGCAATCTTCGGTCGCACTCCGTGAGCAGCGGCAAGCTCCGTGATCATCCTGAGTTCCTTCGCCTGCTCAACGACCGGAATCACGTTTCGACCCATCTTCGACGCGAGAACCACCGTCTCGATAAACTCAGCGTCCTTGAAGCCGTTGCAGACGAGGGGCATATCGCTCAGGCCCGCGGTCAGGCCCAAGCCTGCGATCAGCTCTGGCTTCGACCCTACTTCGATCCCGAAATCGAACTCCGACGCGAGGGTGCGAACGTCTTCGCAGAGATGGCGCTGCTGGTTGACCTTGATCGGATAGACCCCCTGATAGCGTCCCGAGTAACCATTCTCACTGATCGCTTCATCGAAGGCCGAACGGATCATCTGCATGCGGTGCTTCAGAATATCCGGGAAACGGATGACGACGGGCGGGTGCAGGTCCCGAGCCAGGAGTCCCTCGACTACATCGTGAAGGTCGATGGCAACGGCGGGATCGCCCGTCGGATACACCTCCACGGTGCCGTGAGACGAGACTCCAAAATACGGCTGCCCCCAATGTTCTACGCGGTAGAGCTCGGCGGAGTCAGCAGGCGACCAGTCGTCCATCGAGCTCATGGCGAGGAGGGGACCGTCAGTTGTCCCCACCTGCGGGTACACTCACCGGCTCCCCCACCGTCTTGATGATATGCACCAGGAACTTTGCCGTCTCCGTGTGGCTGGCGTTCTGAGACACCATGTGTACACTGGCCGGGTCTTCATAGAACATCTCGCCGGGGCCCAGGTTGACGACTTCTCCCCCCGCCACCTGCATGTTGATGCGGCCCTTGAGCACGTAGACGAAGACATGCGCGTTGTGCCGGTGCGGTGGCGACTCCTGACTCGGAGCCAAGTTCACCTCTACAACCAGCATCTCCTGGTTATCTGGAAGCGGCGGTAACGGCATGTTCAGCACCTGAGCTTCGGCCCGTCCGACCAGTAGGCCGAAACCGAGGCCGAGCAGAAGAGCGGTAAGCTGGACGGCTCGTTTCATGGGAACAGCTACCTGAGATGCGGGATCAGTTCGTGGGTGCCTCAAGACATTCACGGGTCATCTACTGATACGCGAGCCCCGCATAGAACTGATTCCATCGGTGTCGGAAGCCGTGGCCTTCGTTCGTGCCCTCCAGACTGACTTACCTGGTGGCCGTTCGCTCCGACTGGCTCGACCATCTGTCGGGGCTCGACCACGGGCGCCCTGGGGTCGTTCGCTTCATCTCAACCCCTTCGCGGTGATCAGCCGACTCGACCCCTGCGGGTAGCGCACACGGAGGGTTTCGCCACATCCTGGTGACCGCACATCCCATCACCGAGCCTACACGTGACCACCCTACTCGCACTCGAAGACATCAAGCCACTCATCCATGCTCCCGAGTTAATCACGGAGATGGAGGCCGGGTTCGTACTCTACTCCGAGGGTCGTGTCACCGTCCCTCCGGTCGGGTTCCTTCACTTCGACGACCCGCCGGGAGACGTGCACATCAAGTACGGTTTCGTAGCCGAAGACGAGTACTACGTCCTGAAGATGGCCTCGGGCTTCTACGAGAACGGAAAATTGGGGCTCCCTGATAGCAACGGGCTTCTCCTCGTATTCAACCAGAAGACCGGCGCCCCTGAGCTCATTCTCATCGACGAGTGCTGGCTCACGGACATGCGAACCGCCGCAGCCGGAGCGGTCGCGGCGAAGCACCTCGGCCCAAGTGCAGCGCAGCAAATCGGGATCGTCGGAACCGGTGTACAGGCCCGGATGCAACTCGAAATGCTGTCGGAAGTGACCGACTGCCGGAAGTGCGTCGTGTGGGGGCGCGATGCAGAGAAGGTGGAGGCGATGATCGATGAACTCCGGAGTAAGGAGAGCATTCGGGACTGGGGCCTGGAGATCGAGGCTGCTCTGACGCTCGACGACCTCGTGACTTCGAGCGACCTCATTGTGACGACCACGTCCGCTCGTGATCCCCTGATCCGAGCAGACCTCGTTCAGCCGGGCACACATATAACAGCGATGGGATCCGATGACCACGGGAAACAGGAACTGGAGGCCGAGGTGCTCGCCCGGGCTGACGTGGTGGTGGCGGACAGCGTGGCGCAGTGCGTCGACCACGGCGAGTGCCACTTTGCAGTTCGCGAGGGCATCCTCGGCGAGGATGCCATTCGTGAACTCGGCCAAGTCCTCCTCGACCCGGCGCTCGGACGCACGAGAGAGGATCAGATCACGGTCGCGGATCTGACCGGGGTCGCGATACAGGACATCCAGGCCGCCAAGATGGTCGCCCGAGCCCTGAAGAATCAGACCGCAGAGAGGACCTCCACGTAACTACGGAGACAGGCCGGGACCAGATCATTACGTCCTAGTGCACGTAGCTGCCCGCATTCACATCAAACGTCCCACCCGTGGCGTGGTCGGCGAGTCCGCTCGCGAGCAGCACGATCAGGGGAGCCAGGTCGGCTGGCTCCGTAAGCCGGTCCAGCGCCAGGTCATTCACGACGCCCTCTTCACCGTGCGCCTCCAGATGACCCTCCGCCATATCAGTCCGCACCCAGCCAGGGGCGATCACGAAGGCGCTCACACCTGATTTTCCAAATGCGCGTGCGATGCTCCGCGTCAGGGCCACGACACCGCCCTTCGATGCAGCGTAGGCGAGTGAGTCCGCATTGTCGCCCCGGAACGCCGCACGAGATGCAACGTTGATAAGGCGACCTCCGCCATGCTCTTCGAAGTGCCCGACAGCGAGACGGCTCAAGATGTCGACCGCTCTCAGGTTCACCGCCATCGTCCGGTTCCACGCGTCCAGCCATTCCTCGCCAACGCCATCGAACGGAATGCTCAGCGCGATACCTGCGTTGTTGACCACCGCGTCGACTCGCCCATAGGCCTCGACGATGTCCGCGAACAGGCGCTGACAAGCTTGTGGATCCGCGAGGTCCGCCTGGAAGGCTCTCGATCCATTCCCAAGTGAAGCCACGAGTTCGTCGGCTGTCGCCTGGCTTTGCCCGTAGTGAACGGCGACACTGGCCCCCGCGCCCGCGAGGCCCTCAGCCAAGCCCCTGCCAATGCCCCGGCTGGCTCCTGTAACGAGTACGGTCTTCCCTGTCAGATCGATGTGCATGCGGCCGTCCAGTTGAGGATGAGCGCGGATTCTGGCGAGTCCGATACACGTCCGTCAAACTTGACTTGCCTCAGAACCCCGGATTCATCGCCGACATCGCCTGTCGAGCAATCGCGCTGGCTCTGAGACCAACGAGTTTCGGAAACCTCAGGCCCGCCCGTACACCCGCACCGATACCGTCCACCTCGCGTCCTGCCCCGTCGTTTTTTCCTGCGACCGACGACTCTGATTCGTGTCGGTTGGATGTCAGCCAGAGTCACTCCGTTGCCCGGGGACCACCTAAGAGGAGGGTCTCAACAAGACGAACAGCCCCCGATTCGCTGGCACCAGCACCCTCTGAGTATCAAGGTTCTGAGCAGTCTGCAGCCCGTCCACTGCGGGAGAAAAAGCGTCCAAGGCGCCGCCAGCACCGGGCAAGATCTCGCCATCGATCTCCAGCGTCACGATCTCATCCTGATCAGACCACGACGCCAGCGCGACCAAGATTCCGTCCGAGCGCACATACGTCGTGGCTAGGACGCGAGGATGGTCGGTTCGGACCGGTGCATCGTCGATCCAGTAGCCCTTCATCTGACTCTCATCGATTCCGAAGTCGTCCATAAGACCCCACACGGGCCGCGGATCGACGTCGCCGTATTTCCTCGCGGTCATGCCGTATAGCATGCCGCGGTAGGGGTGCCCTCCGTCCTGGAGCATCTCTCCCATGAGGCCGAACGGGAGCCCCGACACCTCGGTCATCCAGTAGTCCTCATCGAGGTCGTATTCGAAGTACTCCCCGAACCAGAGTCTTGAGATGAACGGGAAGTGCTCCATATAGAGCATCGCGCTATTCGTATACCCGTCCCGCGGATTGAACTGATTCGCCGAATGAAGGTCGATCACGACTTCGTCGCGATGCTCCTGTAGCACCGAGATCATTCGCTTCACAGTCTCGCGGCTGAAGGCGATGTCATCCAGATACAGGCCATCGATTTCCTGGTTCTGGGCCAACCAGTTCAAGCCTTCGACATAGTAGTTCGTCCAGCGGGAAGTCCCCTTGTTGAGCATCGCCGCGTCATCGACCCGCCAAGCGTGCCAGGCCGAGTGGTACCCATCTTCGAGATGCTCCTGCATCCACGAATGGCCGCCTCCCTCTCCGTCGTTCAGGATCTCCTCACCGAGGCTGCGTAGTGCATACAACTCATGCGCTCGGTATGTGAGTTCTCTGATCGTGTCGTACAACTTCACCTTGATGCCTTTCGCGTGGGCCTCTGCGATGTAGTCGGTCTGAGCATCGAGATTGAAGAAGGGATAGTTGATGAACGGATTGATTTCGTTCGCGTGATGGATATTCACGACAGTCCCGCCCCACGCCTGGACCGAGTCAACCGGGACGTACTGATGCACGAATCGGGTGCGGAAGTGCGCCCCGGTGTCGATCGGCTTGAACGGCGTGATCAGGAAGCGGACGTTGTAGTGCAACTCCTCTCCCGCGGACATGCTGCGAGGGCCTGAGTAGTTCGTCGCGGTCACCGCGCCTGGCGTGGTTTCAATCCGGATCCCGCCCTGTCCGTCGTTCGACCACGACGCTGGCATCCGGAGGGGCTGGTTCTGATAGAAATTCGTGTTCAGCGGGCGCTGGTAATCGTCGTCACGCAGGACGTACTGCAGCCCCTTTTCGATGCCGCCGAGCCAGACCCCTTCCTGATGGTTCTCGATCCCCCACTTCCAGTCCACGGAGTCGGGTCTTCTCCCACCCTTGTGACCGAGGCCCAGCATGTAGTCAGCGGCCTCGGGCTGAATCGCGACGGGCAACGCGAGTTCGTCGAGATTCACGTCCTCCAAGGCCCGCCAAGTGACCCGGTAGTCGAGCATCCCGTCATACTCGAGGGCTCCCTCCACTCGCATCTCGAGCTGTGTCGATCGGTTGGTGGTCTCCCACTCCACGCGACCTCGAGCGACCTGGGTAACCGTATACGCACTCGACTGCATATCGACTCGTTCTCCGCCTGAACGCACGTCGAATGACAGGGGCTGGGCCAGGATTGGCTGAGATGTGTCGAGAAAGTGCGTCAGTTCAGGAGCGAACGCGCTGTAGATGCCATCCGGTAGTCCGGAAGCACCCAGCTCAACCATGCGGCCCAGCACTTCCAGCGCCTTCCCATTTACCCGGACGGGATGGAAGGGCGCGATTACGAAATCAGGATCCGTCCCGACCGTGGAGTTCAGCCACGACAGACGCGTCATGAATTCAGGATCGTCGAACCCGTGGTTGCCTGCGACCTCGGACTGAACATCGATGGTTACCGTGACCTCCTTCGTGCCGGCAGCAGCTGTCGTCACGGTCACGGTCCCAGTATGGAGCCCAGCCGACTCATCGGCCGGGACCTGCACACCGAGCCAGAGTGGCTGCACGCTCCCTGCCTCAACATCGACCCTCTTGTCAAAGTGCTCGCCCTTCTCGTTCACACCACCACAGTTCAAGCACGTGAGCGTCTCCGCCCACGACGCCGGGAATCCGTCGAAGGAAACGTCCACGTCACTCAGGTCCTGGGCACCGGCGACGACTGCAAGCTGGAAGGTGAACGCTTCATCACGCAGCACCTCGCTTTGAAACGCATCCGTGTGTCCCCGCCCGGGCCAATGCTGCGGGAGGAATCGCTTCATCCGAACCGGATAGTCACGGTGTTCGGGAACGAGCGCCCAGCCATCCGGAGCCGCCGCTACGAATGCGCTCGCGGCATCCGCCCCTGCGACGACTTCCATGGGGAAGAAGCTGTGGAAATCGTCGACAGACTGGATATGGGTTACGCGAGCCTTGGGTAGCGTAGCGGCGTTACCATCGCTGACAGTCGCGGACCAGGTGACATCGGGCTGGGAGAGAGATGCTGGATATGTGACCGTCGGGTAATAGCCGCCCGTGGACTCCCACGGCATGTAGTAGATGTGGTAAGTACTCGATCCCGCGTTCGGCTGAAACGCGACATCCCCGGACCCATGTTCGAGGCGAAGCGGAAGAACGTTCTCCAGCGCCTGTCCGGAGCCGGCGTCGACCACGACGATCGCCTTAGACTCCGGAGCTCCATCATGGCGACGCCACGGAATGGTCGCGACGACCACATCTGCCTTCGATGCGTCGACTGTAACTACCGCGCGGTGGTTTCCCCACGACGTCCCGGCATCCCCGGCCGGAAGGTGTGGCTCCCAGTTGCCCGCCTCAAACACTACTCCGTCGATCACGTTCGAAATCGGTGCGGCGGCGAAGGGAGTACCGACCACAGGAATGGGTTCGGCACAGGCAGTAAGGCTGATCAGGAGTACGCCAAGAAGGCGAGGTTGCGGGAGGCTTCGTGCGGTCGTCATGGCACCGTCTGTCGCGAGTCGATCGGGTCGCACATGGTATGGCCAGCCCCTTGAGGGGCCAACCTCGTACGTGTTCAGCCAGTCGCTTGTCGGGTGCACCCGTAGACGAAAGCGGGCGGCATGTTAAAGAGCGTGAAGCCCACTTCAACGTCGTCGAAGCGCCGCGAGAGACGCCTCCTCTGGCTCAGTCCGTACTGGTACTGGAGAAACCGCCCCTCGGGCACCAGCGACTGGTGGACGGCCTCCAGGAGGCGGTCCACCACGTCGTCGTTCATGATCGCAAGGGGAAGGCTCGACACCACCGCATCGACAGATTCGACGCCCTCTTCTTCGAGGACTGTGGGAAGCGTCGTCGCGCATGCCTGCCGGACAGTCAAACGGGAGTCCCGGATTTTCCTCCCATCCTCAACGAAGGCCGGATTGATCTCCAGCGAGATGAGGCGAGCGTCAGGGCGCATCCGCCGGAGCAGCTCCCTCGTCACGCATCCGTTACCAATGCCAAATTCAGCAATGGCGGTCGCGGTAGAGAAATCCACGCCCTTTACGAGGCGGTCAACGAG
Organism: Longimicrobiales bacterium; assembly: GCA_028823235.1. NCBI lineage: Bacteria > Pseudomonadati > Gemmatimonadota > Longimicrobiia > Longimicrobiales > Longimicrobiales bacterium. Next base: position 160,551 of record JAPKBW010000001.1, read on the forward strand.
GTAGCTCGAGCTCGACATAACCGCACCGGACGTGCGGAGGTGCTGGATGTACTTGATGGAGGAGCCCTTCGTCGCACGCTCAGATTCGGAGGCCGAAAGGATGATGTTCGTTGCTGGGGACCCGCACCAGTCCCCGCCTGCATTGAAGCCCGAGACACTGGTTCTCACGCTGCATGTTGACCCCACCGGACAACCTTTTCTACACCTGCTACATACTCGCTGGTGTCGGGGTCTACGGGGCCATTTCATATACGGTGGGGCAGCGCCGGCGCGAGTTGGGGATCCGACTCGCGCTTGGTGCTGAATCGGGACAGGTCACAGGGCAGGTCGCTCGCGAGGGGATGCGTACTGCCGTGATCGGGGTCACCGCCGGCCTCCTGGCCGCTGCGGCGGGAGCGCAGGTACTGGAGAGCTTCCTGTTCGGTGTCAGCGCCCGCGACCCGCTCACTTATATGGCTGGGGCACTTTTTCTAGGCGTTGTCGCGATGCCAGCGTGCTGGATTCCTGCAGGGCGGGCGGGCCGTGCCGACCCGATGGATGCCCTCCGGATGGAGTGACGCCCCGGGCCAGCGCAGCCGGCCGCCCATCGTCGATCCGTCGGGACGTACGCGCAGGGCGTCAATGTTGCGGGATCCGTCGTGTTGATCTGCACGAGTCTCTCGTCGACTCGCCGATCCCGGTCATCCACCGGCGAGCCAAGCGCGAACGACCCGCCCGTGATCGCCCCGAGGCTGAGGCCGCCGACGTAGAGAAACGTGAACTCGCCCGCCGGCGCATCGCCTCCTATCATCGCGCTTCGAGACGAAACCCGGTACGCATCTTCCCGAGGCCTGAACACCGTGACTAGACCCATATCAACGATCGCGTCAGTGGGCATTTTTCTAGGCTGTTTGGCCGACCCCATCTCCGCTCAGCACGTCGCCCTCGTCGGCGGAATGCTCATCGACGGTTACGAGGCACCGCCAGTTCACAACGCGACGGTCCTGATTGAAGGAAACCGCATCGTCGCGGTCGGTCCCTCCAGCCAGATCGAGATTCCCGCTGGGGCCGAGGTCATCGACACCCGCGGCATGACCATGCTGCCCGGCCTGATCGACCTCCACGTCCACACCATGTTTCTCGGTCACGGTGAGTACGCGGAGTGGTTCCCCTTCTTCACGCGGGAGAAGGAAGAGATGATGGAGATCGCGGCCCGTCAGCTTCTCATGGCAGGGGTCACCACTGCGGTGGACCTCGGGGCACCGATCGAGATCATTCGAGTACGCGACCGGATCGATCGAGGCGAAGTGCCGGGCCCGAGGATGCTCGTGAGCGGACCCTGGATCGCAGGCCGGCGGTGGGGCTCGTTCCCGGACTATTTCCAACATGTGGTGAGCACCCCTGAAGAAGCTGCACGGCGGACCTACGAACTCGCAGATGCCGACGTGGACGTGATCAAGACGTGGGCAGGGATGTCCGAGGACATGTTGCGAGCAGTCGTCGAGGCGGCCCATGAGCGCGGGATCCAGGTCCACAGCCACCTCTATAGTCCCGACGAGCTCTGGAACGCGATTCGCGCGGGCACTGACGTGATCCAGCACGCGGGCTCGGCGGGCAACCCGCCATACTCCGATGAGCTGGTTCAGGAAATCGCGCATCGCGGCATTCCGGTGGTGCAGACCATCGCGCACCGACCGTGGGTCTACCAAGCCACCGTGGAATTCCCTGAACGGCTGCAAGACCGGCGACTGGTCGAGACGCTGCCGCCCGAGCTGTATGAAGAATTCCAGCGGTCCTTCCAGGACTTCCGTCGTCTGTCGTACTTCCGCACGACTCCACTGCAGATCCGGAAGAGTCAGCTGTCTGCCGGTCAGTTCATCGAGGCCAACGCGGTCATGGGGATGGGTACCGACTCGGGAAGTCCGCTGAACTTCCACACTGAGTCAGCGTGGCGAGAGATCTCTGCGCTCGTCGATAGCGGGATGACGCCAATTCAAGCGATCTCGGCTGCGACCAAGACGGGTGCGGAGATCATTCGTCGCGGCAACGATCTCGGTACGATCGAGCCCGGCAAACTGGCTGACATAATCGTCGTTCGAGGCAATCCGCTCTTCGATATCAATGTGCTCGGGTACGTGGAGCACGTCGTGAAGGACGGGCGGATCTACCGATGACCAGCCGCTCAATGCTTGGTCGCGGTGGACTCATCGTCCTGTTGACCCTGATCGGCTGTACCCCGGACTCAAGAGACTGGGCCGACCTCAACGAGGACGGCGCGTTCCTCATGTACCGCAGGCAATCTCTGATCGGAGAGGAGACGTTCAGCATCACGTCTGATCAGGACTCGATCGTCGTCCGCTCGCTACAGGGCGAGAACGAGCGGGGGCGTATCACCGGGGTGCAGGCGGAACTCCGCCTCGGGATAGATCTCTCACCCGCGCTATATGTGAATCAACGCATCGCGGATAGCGACACGACCAACATTCTCGAGGTCGCGTTCGAAAGTGACGTCGTGACGATCCGGGAGAAGGCGATGGAGGTCGTCACTGCCTCCTCTGCCGCAGGCTTCCCGCTTCACAGCAACATCCCCGCCGCCATGGAGATGATGCTGTATCACTACTACCTCGACCGCGGTCTCGGGTCGCTACCCACCTTGCCGCGAGGCGAGGTCAGGATCACGCGAAGGGGCCAGGACGTCGTCGACATCGACGGGACCCCGACCACGCTCGACCGCTACGTGGTCGAAGGAATCAACTGGGGCCTGCGCACCATATGGCTCAATGATTCGAACGACTTGGTCGCGCTCGTTCAGGCCAATACCCAGTTCAGAGAAGCGATCCGGAAGGGGTACGAAGAAGCCCTGCCCTTCTTCATAGAAGGAAATGTCGAAGAGCAAATGCGCACGCTTGCCGACTACACCGAGTCGCTGCAAGGCGAGCAGTCAGAAGTCACGGCACTCGTTGGGGGCGACGTCGTCGACGCACTTAGTGATGTCACTCGGCGCGACATGACCGTGATCGTCGCGAAAGGGCGCATCAGGGAGATCGGCAGCATCAGCGAGGTCGTGATCCCATCCGACGCACGCGTGATCGATGTGTCGGGGAAGACGCTGATTCCGGGGCTCTGGGACATGCACGCTCATTCGAACCAGGTCCAGTGGGCACCCGCGTACCTGGCGGGCGGGATCACGACCATCCGTGATCTGGGCAACGAGCTCGAGTTCGCCACGGCCTTCAGGGATGCCGTCGCGAACGATGGTGCGATGGGCCCAGACATTCTTCTCGCGGGGATGGTGGACGGAGCGGGCGTCACCGGGAACGGCGTCATTCGCGCGACCACGACAGACGAGGCCCGCTCCGTCGTGGCCCGTTACTTCGATGAAGGCTACAAGCAGATAAAGATCTATACCGCAGTGGAGCCTGAAGTCCTCTCGGTACTTACCGAGGAGGCCCACGCGAGGGGGATGACCGTGTCAGGGCATGTGCCCCGGGCGGTAGGCAACGCAGTCGAAGCGGTCGCACGAGGTATGGATCAGTTCAACCATCGAGAGTTGTTCCTGTCGGTGCTCTTTCCTGACGAAGAGGTAGTCGATCTCGGCGGCCTCTACCTCTTTGACCGTGAGCTGACGCGCGGCCAGATCAGAAGGGCGACCTCGTTCTTCCTGGAACACAGAATCGTCCTCGACCCCACGATTTCACTCGACATCATTCGGAACCTGCCGAGAGGCACTCCCGTCGAAACCGTAGAGCCGGACGTCACGCGTATCGCGTATGAGCTCTGGGAAGGGAAGAGATTCCTGCCGGGTGTCAGTCCGCTGCGTGCCGCGCAGATGACCGAAGACGTGAAAAGAGCGATGGAGATCATCGGGACATTCCATCGGGCCGGCGTCCCGATCGTCGCGGGAACGGACAACGTGGTACCGGTCTTCAGTCTCTACCGGGAGATGGAGGCGTACCACGACCTCGGGGGGCTCACACCTCTCGACGCACTGCGGACCGCAACGATCATCCCCGCGCGAGCGATGGGGATGGCCTCGAAAACCGGCACGCTGGAAGTAGGCAAAGAAGCGGACATAGCGATCCTGGATCGCAATCCGCTCGACGACTTCGTGAATATCCGGAGCGTGTCTGCGGTGATGACGAACGGGAGATACTACCAAAGCGCGCTGCTATGGCGGGCCGCTGATTTCGAGCCGGGGCGGAACTAGCGGCATACATTTCCATAATCGCCCCCCATGCTGCTGGTGCTCACATAGCGAGGAATCGCACCGCGAACGTCAAATCCAGAGTCAGTTCCGCTGGCAGTATACAGGGCCTAGGGAACGAACCCGAAGACAAGCAGGTCGCCTGCTCCAGAGGGCCACCCACAGCCGTGACACCTCCCGGCCTCGGTATCTCGAGTCTCTGGACTGATCCAAGTCGCTGACTAGAGAACGAGCGGGAATCGCTTCGGGTGGGCCGCGGTCATCCGAGCAACGAGGCAGCCTCCTCTAGACGCGAAAGAGCTGTTGCTCGACCCTGAAAGAAACGACCGGACCCGCCGCCCCGCCCCCCAAGAACCTCTGCCACCTGCGGCCCAACCTCAGGCACGTCGCACGGGCTCGCCTCACCGGCACCAATGAGAAACGCGCCGGACTCTCCTTCACCGGCAGTGAGCAAGACCACTCGATCGGGGGCTAGGCGACCCACTTCCCTAGCGACCCGCTGCAGAAAGGACAGATCACGACCCGGCCAATGCGAGATGAGTACCGGCTCGACTCTCTGAGCCAGCCCAGCGGCACACGCGGTAGCGAGGTTGTCCTCAATGCTTCGCAGCGTGCGCTGCGACTCCCTTAGTTGTTCGAGCTTCGCTGCCGCTGCGGCCACCAGTTCGTCGTCGGACGCACCGAATAGGGATCGCAGTTCCGCATTTCGAGCGTGATGCGCGGCGTGAAGCCGTCGCAGTCGCACGCCCGCAACGTAGAACAGACGAGCGCCGCCTCGGACGGATTCGGTTCCCAGCAGCTTGAGCCCTTCGAGCTCCGCGGTCGAAGAAAGGTGCGTCCCGCCGCAGGTGTTGAGGTCAATCCCATCGATCTCAACAAGCCGAACACTCCCCGCGTGTCCCGACGGTAGCCCACGGGAGCGGACTGGCATCAGCCCGTACTCGTCGGGACTCACTTGCTTCGTGGTGATCGGTCTTGCCGCCCGGATCTCAGCGGCGACGGCCTCTTCCAGCTCTTCGAGCTGTTCGGCTCGCACGTCAGAGGTGTCGAGCTCGATGTCCGAGATTCTCTCACCCAGGTGGAACGCAGTGGTGGCCCACCCAAACGTGGCCTCCGCGATCGCGGTAAGCAGATGCTGTCCGGTGTGCTGTTGCATATGATCGAACCGCCGGCCCCATGCCAGCTCGACTGTGATGAGATCGCCCCCTCTCGGGACGGTCACGCGCTGGGGGGCAAGAAAGTGGCGGACCTCTCCTGAGACCCGCTGGACATCACAGACCTCGATACTGTCGATCGTTCCTCGGTCTGCTGGCTGGCCACCTCCCTCGGGATAAAGGATCGTGTCCTCGAGTACGACGTAGGATCGACCCTCCTCTCCACCGGACCTGACGACTGTGGTCTCGAGCCGCGTTAGTCGCGGATCCCGCTCGTATGCAAAAATATCGGGCACGACGGTCTCCCCCTGTGTAGGACGGCCCCCCCTGATCGGCGGATCCCCGTGAAGTGACAGGTAACATGGGAGAAAAATGACCAGAGCGGGGTGCTCGCAATCTCCGGCACATCCGCACTCGATTTGCCCGAGCGGTACTTCGGCACCATCGTCGCGATCCATACCGACCTCGTATCTGGACCCGCCTCATGCGCCGCACAATCTCGGCTCTCGTCACCGCAATCACGGTCACCGTTCCAGTCGGCCTCTCTGCACAGTCATCCTGGTCTGATCTGACGACCCTGTTCAGCGAGTGGCGCGACTTCGAGCGGAGTGACTTCGTCGATGGCGTCCCGGACTACAGACCTCCTGCAATGGCACGACAGCAGGAGGAGCTTCGGACATGGAAAGACCGCCTCTGGGCCTTCGACATCGACGGTTGGCCCATCGAACAGCAGATCGACTGGCATCTCGTGCGAGCGGAGATGAACGGGCTCGACTTCGATCACAAAATCCGACGTCCCTGGGCCCGGGACCCAGCGTTCTATGTGATGATGTACACGTCCGAGAGCGACGTGCCCGCGCATGAGGGCCCTGTCATGCACGGGTGGGTCGACACATGGACGTACACCTACCCGCTCTCCTCGGCTGATGCCGCTGAGCTCGCTGAACGATTCGCCACGATTCCGTCTGTACTCGACCAGGCCCGAGCCAACCTGGGCGGCAGCAACGCTCGCGACCTTTGGCATGCCGGCATTCGCTCCTTCCGTGGGCAGGCTAGCGACCTCCGTGCATACCGAGCGCAGGTTGCAGGTACGAGTGCGGATCTGGATCGCGCTCTCGAGCGGGCAGCACAGGCATCGGATGACTTCGCCGCGTGGGTGGAGGCAGAACTTCCTGGAAAGACAGGCCTTTCTGGTGTCGGCCGAGAGGCGTACACGTGGTACATGCATAACGTCCACCTCTCGCCGTTTTCGTGGGAGGAACAGGTGACGCTCATCCGCCGCGAGCTCGCGCGTGCCCATGCGTCGCTACGACTGGAAGAGAACCGGAACCGCAACCTCCCTCAGCTCAAACGCATCGGGAGCGCTGAGGAGTACGATCGACGACTCACCGAGTCGGTCGATCGGTACATGGCGTTTCTTGAACGCGAGAACGTCGAGACGGTTGAAGATTGGATGGCCGCAGCTCTGCGCGCCTCCAACGGTTCATTCTCACCCGCTGCACCAGGAGAGATCCGCAATTTCTTTCTGGAGGTCATCTACCGGGATCCGGACGCCTTCCGACCCCACATGCACCACTGGCTCGAGCTGGCCCGCAAGATCGAAGACCCGCACCCGAGCCCCGTCCGTGCGACCGCGCTCCTGTCCAACATTTACGACCACCGCTCGGAAGGCCTCGCGACCGGCGTAGAAGAAATGTTCATGCATATGGGCCTTCTCGACGAGAACTCGCCACGGGCACGTGAGCTGGTCTGGATCATGCTGGCCCAGCGGGCTGCGCGTGCGACCTCCGGCCTCATGATGAACGCCAACGAATTCGGCATGGAGGAGGCCGTCGCTTTCGCGTACAAATGGACGCCACGTGGGTGGCTACCCGACGGCGAGCTTATGCGCGGCGAACAGCAGTTGTATCTCCGCCAGCCCGGCTACGGAACAAGCTATGTGGCGGGTAAAATTCAGATTGAGGAGCTGCTGGCTGAGGAAGCGCTTCAGGAGGGTGACGATTTCACGGTCGGGCGCTTCTTCGACGACTTCTATGCTGCGGGCATCATTCCCACGGTGTTGGTTCGATGGGAGATGACGGGTGAGAAGGACTCGATTCTCGATATTGATGAGGTCCAGGAGGCGCCTTGGCGGTAGAGAGTCCGCAGGTCCTTCATGGCCTTGTCGCGATGCCCGGGACGCTCCCGGAAGGCCGCGAAGCACTTCAATGGGCCGCTACCGAGCAGCGACGGCTCTCTGGTGTGGTGTCATGACACCCCCCAGTGTCGAGGAGGTCAAGCGGATCCTCGGGCCAGATCCGCTGATCTCCGACTGGATCGACGTCCAGCATACGGACATGACCGGGTTTGCCCGAGTGACGCACGATGAGGACTGGATCCACACCGACCCCGTGCGCGCGCGTGCAGCGGGATTCGATGGTACGATCGCGTTCGGCTTCTGGACGCTTTCACTGCTGACCCAGTTCCTCCGTGATGCTTTGGAGGCAGAGTACCCGGCCGACGCGGACCTCGGGTTGAACTACGGACTGGACCGGGTGCGTTTCCTAGCGCCGGTGCCGGTTGGAGGTCGTGTCCGCGGTCACATCACCGTGACCGAGGTGCGAGAAAAGAAACCGGGCCGACTGCTCGTTTCGATCCACTGCGAAGTAGAGATCGAGGACCACGAAAGCCTAGCAATGGTCGCAGACTGGCTGATCCTGCTGGTGTATCACGAGTAACGGTCTACGCCCCAACTCTCCCATCGCCCCATACCGTCGTGCCCTGCTGGACCTCTTCCTCATCCGACTCCGATTGAGATGCGCAGCAGGCAGCATGTCTGCGATATTGCGCACAATATACGCCAATCGGCCCTAGTAGTTTGAGAGAGCCCCCAGCGTTACTCCGAAGCCACCGCCGACACTACGACTGTGATGTCCTGGTCGTGGTAAAGCGCTCCGTCGTCACCCCTGGCCCGCAAGATGTACGTCCCCGGCATATCGAAGATCACGGAGGTATGCCAGACACCGTCCTCCGGGACAGCTGGGCGAGTCCAGAGCGGAGCCCAAGGTGAGTTGGAACCGTTCCGCGTGTCTTCCCAGGTTTTCACCTGCGGTGGATCGAACTCCGGGGTGGCCTCACCCTCGGCGCGGTATACGAACCACGCGACGTGATGCCAGACGACCTTTTGGACCGTAATCCGAGTCGGAGGACGAAGCTGTCCCGCACTAAGCGCCGGAGGGCCTTCCATCTTGGCGAGGGCAGCAGCAGCACGCTCCTGGCGTGCCTCCCAGTTCTCGATCGCCTCCTCCAGGCCGTCGTCCGTCATGCGGACTGCGAGTTCGAGCGACTGACCGACCAAAACCTGATACTCGGTGCCGCCTTCCACGGTAATCTCGGGCACGTTATTCGCTCGGGTCTTAGCGTTACTGGCGCCGACTCCCAGAGCACCGGTCTCTGACGCAACCACGATATTGTCGATGACCTGATCGATACCCATGGTCCCGTAAGCGTACTGAGTTTTCCCGGCTGAGGTGAGCGTCCAGACAATCTCCTCATCCTCTCCGAGGTCGGCAGGCACCGGAACCGTAAAGACGAAACGGTTGCGGCGTGGTCGAAAGTGTGTGGGTTGGCCCTGATCAGCCGCGATTGGTGAGAAAAAGTTGTCCTCACCGACAGAGACGTCGACCTCCTCCTGCCAGTTCCGGTTCATGTAACCGAACACCATGGATTTCGAGCCGTCTTCGTGCTGGATCCACCCCTCGTACGCCGGGGCAACGTCCTGCCCTCTCTGGTACGCGATCTGACCGTCGAGCGCGGCGCCATCGGCCAACGTGATGCCGGCCGCAATCGAAAAGGCCGTGCTGAGGCGGGCCAAGGTCAAACCGTGTTTCATCGACCACCTGCCGGTATGACCGAACAGAGCGGACACCCAATCACATGATCGTTGGGGCCGAGATCAAGACGTTCACGGCGCTCGGCCATCGCAGCTTCGAACTGCTCCTGTGACATGGACAACCTCATGCCGAGATCGATGAACATGTTGGCGACCGATCTGTTGCCGGAGCCCTGCCAGTTCCGCGGGTCGGGGATGTTGAAGTTCTCTTCGGTGTTGTTCATGTAGCCGGTGATGTGAAGCACTGTGCCGGCCGGAAGGAGTGGCTGATAGTTCTCCTCAAACGTGTAGGTGCGCACCCAGTTGTGGTCGTACCCAACGCAGGAAAGCGTCTCAACGTTGAAGCCCCAGATCGCCTCGAGGCACATGCGGTCGCCCGGGGCGTGCAGGTGCGGCTCGAAGGAAACGACCTTGGTCGGTGTCCGGAGGACGGTGTACGCGTGCAGCTCCTGGTCCTTCTCCCCGGCCTGGATGTCAATGTCAGACCCGTTACCGAGGCCGAGAATCGACTCGCGATAGGTTGGCTCGTACCCCTCCGGGTGGAAGGTGAAGCCGAACTGAAGCCTCGCCCGCGTATCGAGACCGTTCGAATGCAGGTGTGTCGAGTTGGACACGAGCTTGGAACCCGTGCGCAGAAGTCGGCCGGCATCCTGGTCAAAGACGTCACCGTTACGCCCGACTTCGTGGACCGGCCACACCGTCCGACGACCCTCGCCTTCCTCGTTGAGCGTGCTCCACACCATGTGATGAATCACGAACCGGCCGCCCACGGTCTCGCGCCCGTTGCCTTCCGATGGCACGTCATTGATTTCCCTGATCTCGACGGATTTTACATACCGGTCCTCGAGAATCGGAATGTCGATCGGCGCGATGTCACCCCACCAGTCGGGCTCACCGGCCTCAACTAGAAACTCGTCGGTCGTCACGACCACGTCCGGCTCGCCGAGTGTCCAGGCGCCCGAATCGTCGAACTCGAGCGGAGCGGGCATGTCGGCCGGGTCCCCTTCCGGGGCACCGCTGCTGGCCCAGTCAGCGATCATTGCAATCTCATCATCGGTCAGCGACGGATCATTCTTGAAGTGCTGAATCCCGATGTCCTTCTCGACGTACCACGGAGGCATGGTGCCCATGCGGTCGCGAATGGCCGTGCGTCGGGCGATTCGCCCCGCATACCGCCGCGCATCCTCGTACCGGACGAGCGACATCGGCGCGACGCCGTTCGGACGGTGACAGTTCACGCAGCTGTTCTGGAAAATTGGCGCGATATCGCGACTGAACGTCACATCGTTAGGCTCACCACCTTCCTGAGCGGCAGCCGGCGTAGCAGCACAGGCTGCCAGCATGGCCACCGCGGCGGTGGTCCCAGTAGTCGATAGGCGTGGCATTGTGAACTTGGACATGAGATCCTTTGGCAATTTCGAGCGAAACGCAGGGCACGCGGACAAGGGCAAGGCTTCGAGCTTCCGCGGGCCAGAATGGAACAGCTAACAGGTTAGGCCCTGCCCTGATGGGATGACAAGCACCGACAAAGCATACGGTTGATGACAGCCCACTTCTTGCCCCATCTCGACCCCACTCGGATGTTGGCGTGATTAGACTGTACAGCGCCCAAATTCGCTCAGAGACATTTGCTATGATCCGCATTCGCACGCTGCCGGCAATTCTTCTTGCTTTCGCCGCTGCCTCGCCCGCATCAGCACAGCTTCCCCGCGCCGAACAGACACGGCCCGACAACGTCGTTTTGAGTCACCGGCAGGAGGACCCGCTCATAAGAGAGAGGCTCGCCGAGCGGTTCGACGACTTGCTACCCGAGTTGATGCGCCGCGAGGGCTTCGACATGTGGCTGGTGATCACTAGGGAGTACAACTCCGACCCGGTGTTTCGCTCGATGGCCCCGCTCACCACGTACTCGTCGCGGCGGCGGACGATTCTCATGTTCCACGATCTCGGTCCCGAGCAGGGAGTCGAGCGCATCAGCGTTGGGCGAGCCGATTACCAAGGAACGTTCGAGCTCTACCGAACGCACAACGACTCGCAGTACGTAAGCCTGGCACGCCTGATCGAGGAGCGTGATCCACAGAAAATCGGTATCAATGTGTCCGATCGGTGGAATCATGCGGACGGGCTCACGCACAACGAATACCTACGTCTCGAAGATGCGCTCAGCGAGACGTACGTCGACCGACTCGAGTCTGCTGAGATGCTGGCCGTGGGATGGCTCGAGTCGAAGCTCGCCCGCGAGACAGATCAGTACCGGAGCGTCATGCGTGTGGCCCATCAGGTCATCGCCGAGGCGTTCTCCAATGATGTCATCATTCCCGGAGTGACAACGAACCAGGACGTGGTCTGGTGGATGCGTCAGCGAGTGGCCGAACTCGGCCTCGGCCAGTGGTTCCAGCCATCGGTCAACGTTCAGCGCCGCGGTGGCATCCCGGATGCTGGTCCGCACGGAACGGTGATCGAGCGCGGAGACATGTTGCATACGGACTTCGGCATCATCGGGCTGGGCTTCTCGACCGATACGCAGCACAACGCCTACGTCCTGCTACCCGGCGAGACCGACGCACCAAACGGACTCAAGGTGGGGCTCGCCAAGGCGAACCGCCTGCAGGACCTGACGATGCTGAACGGACCGATTGGATCCACCGGGAACGAAGCGCTCGCGGGCGCACTCGCCCAGGCCCGGGAAGAAGGCATCACCGCCACCATCTACTGCCATGCGATCGGGTATCACGGGCACGGAGCCGGGCCGCCGATCGGGATGACCGACTACCAGACGGGTGTGCCCGTCCGTGGCGACTACCAGCTCCGTCCCAACACCTGGCATTCGATCGAGTTGAACGCTCGCGTTGCCGTTCCGGAGTGGGATGGCCAAGAGGTGCGGTTTGCTCTGGAAGAAGATGCGGCGCTACTCGACGATGGATGGGACTGGATCGACGGGAGGCAGACGAGCTTCTACCTCATTCGGTAGCGGGGCTGGGCTGGGCGGGGCGGGCGCGGGCAAGTGATCCGACTCGGCCGCAGCGGGCCTCAACACTCCTTCTGAGACCGACGGGCAACAGTGCTCGCGGGACTTGCGCGAACAGCTATTTCGCCGCGATGGGCGCCCACGCGCCTCATCGCGCAGGGCTCGTTTGGCTTTCCACGCATTCCCCAGGCACGGTACCTAGGGAATGCGAAGCCGGAGAAGGCCCGCGGTGACCTTCAACGACTGAGGTGCGAGCTCAGCCAGTCAAGCCGAGTGGACCAGGGCGTCGTTCTCGAAGCGTGTCCGCTCTCTCGCGGTGTGGGGTTCGGAATATTCCAACTGCCCGATGGGATCCCGGACAATCACATTGATTCCGTCCCACCAGCCTTCGCGGGCTTCCCGAAGCTGATCGGGACTGTGGTCGCCCCGATTTCACTCCGGGCAGGCTTCGAACAACATCCGAAACTCTCGGTGCGCACGGACGAAGTCGCGGCTCGCCTGCCGGACGTGTGCGTAGTTGGCGTCGTCCACGACGATCACGACCCTTGAGCGCAGGAGGGGCATGACGAAATGACGGCACATCGGCTGACTTCAGTAGTCGCGCGGAAGACCGCTGAGCTTCTGACCCGACTGGGCAGAGAGAGACTTCCCACCGCTCCTACACGAGGACACCGTTCCCCGAGGCTTCGGCAATCACCTCGACGATCGTGGGCAGCACGCCTGTTTGTGTCATTCTCTTACGAAGTAAGAGTGTCAGCAGAAAACTTTCCGTGATGTTCTATTGTCAGCCACATGGCTGGTGACACCAAGGATTCAGACGATGCCAAAGTACGCGAAGACCCCTGAAGCGATCTCTGCCCTGACCCCCGAGCAGTACCGTGTCACTCAGGAGAGCGGTACCGAGCAGCCCGGCACGGGAGCATACCTAGACAACAAACAGCCGGGGATCTACGTGGACATCGTTTCCGGCGAGCCTCTCTTCGCCTCGTCTGACAAGTACGAGTCCGGCTGTGGGTGGCCGAGCTTTACCAAGCCGATCGAAACGGAGCACGTGCAGGAATTGACTGACCGGACCCTCGGCAGGACCCGGACGGAAGTGCGGTCGCTCCACGGCGATAGCCACCTCGGTCACGTGTTCACGGACGGGCCCATGGATCGCGGAGGGCTGCGCTACTGCATCAACGGCGCCTCCCTGCGGTTCGTCCTCAGAGGCGATATGGAAGCTGAGGGCTACGGCGACTACCTCGGACAGGTCGAAGATCTGGGGTCGGATACCTGACCCCGCGACCGCGACCCGAGGCAGACCCAATGCATCCTCCCGTCAGCTTCGACTTTGACAACAGCTATGCCAGAGACCTCGAGGGGTTCTACGTAGCCTGGCAAGGTGAGCAGCCACCTGAACCGAAGATCATTCAGCTGAATCGCGACCTGGCTGTCGATCTGGGACTCGACCCGGACGCCCTGTCGAACGAGCAGGGTGCCAAATATTTCTCCGGAGCACTCGCACCCGAGGGGGCCCAACCGTTAGCCCAGGCCTACGCTGGTCACCAGTTCGGCAACTTCTCACCCCAACTGGGGGACGGGCGCGCGATGCTGCTGGGTGAAGTTCTCGACCGGGGCGGGAGCCGGTGGGATCTCCAGCTCAAGGGGTCGGGACGCACGCCGTTCTCGCGAGGCGGCGATGGCAAAGCCGTCCTGGGCCCCGTACTTCGAGAGTATCTGATGGGCGAGGCCATGCATGCCCTGGGTATTCCGACTACACGTGCACTCGCTGCAGTGACCACCGGCGACACGGTCATGCGCCAAGAGGGCCCTCAACCGGGGGCGATCCTCGCCCGGATCGCCTCGAGTCATTTGCGTGTCGGGACGTTTGAGTTCTTCGCTGCCAGGAAGGAGACTGCCCGAGTCCAGCAGCTCGCCGACTATGCAATCTTGCGTCACTTCCCGGAGTTGGCGGACTCTGAGAATCGCTACCTAGGACTGCTACGTGCGGTACGGGACCGACAAGCTACTCTGGTCGCCCAATGGCTGTCCGTTGGTTTCGTGCACGGAGTGATGAACACGGACAACACCACCATCTCCGGTGAAACGCTCGACTATGGGCCGTGCGCGTTCATGGACAGCTATGATCCCGGAGCCGTCTTCAGCTCGATCGACCGTCAGGGTCGATATGCGTACGGAAACCAGCCGGCCATCACGCAATGGAACCTGGCTCGGCTAGCCGAGACCCTGCTCGAGTTGATCGACCCGGAGGACACAGACAATGCCGTGCGACTGGCCACGATTGAGCTCGATGCATTCCCAACGGTCTATCAAGACGCATGGCTAGCGACCATGGCCGCCAAGCTCGGACTCGTCGAGAGCGAGGCAGGTGATCTTGACCTGATCAACGACCTGCACGGCGACATGAACGGACAGAACGTCGACTTCACATTGGTGTTTCGCCGTCTGGCCGATGGCCTGCGCGGCGAGGTGGACCCCGCACGCGCCTTGTTCGACGAGCCGACGGCGCTGGATCCGTGGCTCGAACGTTGGTCAGCACGGCTGGATCGTCAGGACATCGACCTGAACACGTGCGCGGACGCGATGGACCGGGTGAACCCCGTGTACATCGCTCGGAATCACAAGGTGGAGGAAGCGCTTCAGGCAGCCGCGGAGTCGTCTGATTTTCGACCATTCGAACGGCTTCTAGCCGTGCTCGCTCAGCCATACGAGCGGGCGGCTGGGCAGGAAGCCTTCGAAGGACCAGCACCAGCCGATTTTGGTCCGTACACGACCTTCTGTGGCACCTGAGGGAAAGGACCGCGCCAGGCGCAATCACGGCGGCACCCTGGAGTGGGCCCTCCCGCCCTGTCTCCTGACAGCGGTTGGGGGGCATACACATCGGACAAGTCTGGGCGGACCGTAGCCTACGTTCGATCGTTTCCAGACGCTGGGGCCGGCAAGAAGTACATCTCCGCCTCTGGTGGCGACAACCCGACCTGGCCGCCCGATCTACGCGGTCAGCACCGATGAGCAGAGGTTCGTAATGCGGCAGTGGGATTCTTCTACAGGCCCCCCGGAGCTGGTGCCGGTCCGGAACTGATTCGAAGAGCTTCGAGGGCTGGTGCCTCGATAGCCCCCTGCGTCACCGGTTCGCACAGCTGAACGCGAGTAGCGGGGCCCGACCCGACTCTCTAGAATCTGCGGATCTGCTAGCTGCCTGGTAGTTCCGACTCCGAGAACCATCATGACCCTTCGTCCATACGGCACGTGAAAAATTCACTTCCGGTCCTGCTGCTGACTCTCGCCAGCTGCCAAGTGGCTCCCGAGTACCCGACGACGCTCGACATGACCACCTGGTCGGTAGCCGCCATCGATCCCGAGACGGGAGATGTCGGCGTCGCCGGGGCTTCGTGCGTCGCGACACACGCCGATGCGCTCGCAGCGCTCGTGCCCGGAAAAGGGGCTGCTGCCACGCAGGCGGGCTTTGACATCAACAATCGGAACGTCGTCTACCAGGCACTTCAGGAAGGGCTCACCGCGGAGGAGATCGTGAAGCGCGTTACCGATCCTGCGGTGGACAGCCTGACCAGTCGCCGGCAGTACGGCGTGGTCACTCTGAACGACGGCGCGGTGCATGTAGCCGGGTTCACGGCGCCGGAGCGTCGCGGAGTCACGGGCGAGCCCGACCCCACCAGGTGGGCCGGCGTCATGGGTGACCCCAAATGGGGGGTCACCGTCCAAGGCAATACGCTCGTGAACGAGCGAGTCGTGGCCGATGGACTGGAAGCCTTCCGCTGGGAGGATCCGACCGGCTTCAACACGCTGTCCGACCGACTCATGCGTGCGCTCGAGGCGGGATCCGTCGCAGGTGGTGATGTCCGCTGCAATAACGAGACGACACGTCAGACCGCAGCCCTGGCGTTCATCGTCGTGGCGCGAGGGACCGACCCACCCTACGCGACCGAGAGCATCGGAATGAGCGATCAGGGCACGGACGCCGCACCGTGGCTGGCGATTTCCGTGGCTGTCGAGCGCGGAGGTGACAATCCCCTGCTCGAGCTCAGACTGCGATACGACCAGTGGCGGCGCGGGAGCTGAGCTGAGACCGGACCCCAGCTCCCGCCTTTTACCGCCTATGTCTTGCCGAACTCCTCCATGATGGCGGCTGCGTATTTGATCCCCTGGAGGTACTTGTCCACGTGAATGTTCTCGTCCGGCGCATGGAGGTTCGCGCCCGGGTTGGCGAAACCGGTGAGGACGCACGGAATCCACACATGCCGCAGGATCGCACCCTCGGCGGACACGCCATTCACGACGGGTAGCTCGCCGTAGACCTCAGTGGCGGCGGCGATGATCGCTTGGCTGATGTCTTCTTTCACCGAAATTTTGTACGGGGGCTCAGCACCATCGAAAGCCTCTACCTCGATATGGCCGAAACCGTGCTTTTCGAGGTGCGCTTTCAGTTTCCTGATCGCATCGACAGGCTGAATGTTCGGGATCAACCTGAAGTCCATTCGGACCCTGGCTTCGTTAGGGATGATTGTCTTCCTCCCCTGGCCGGTGTAGCCAGCGATCATCCCCTGGATGTTCGCGGTCGGTTCGTACGTCCGTGCACGGATCGCATCGACGCCGTCGCGGCCGAGAGCAAACTCGGAGATGCCCCACTCCTCCTTTAGCGCGTTCAGGTCGACCCGAGCCGCCTTGTCGGCCAGCTGCTCTTCGTCATCCGGACCGAGTTGCCAAATACCCTCTTCCCAGTCTTCGATGAGGATCCGGCGATTCCGATCGAGGATCGTGTTCAGCGCCCATATGAGTTCCCAAACGGGCGACTCGACCAACGGGAAGTTCAGCGAGTGCACATCCGTGTTCGCACCGCGTGCGATGAGCTCGACGAATAGCACGGACTTGAGGCCCAGTGAGACGTCCGGGACCTCGGTCCCGGTCTCCATTGACCCGTCGAGACAGTGCATCCCGTCAGCCTTGAGAAGCTCTTCGTTCTTAGCAGCCCAGGCCGCGAGGTTCGGCGAGCCAATCTCCTCTTCGCCTTCGATGAGGAACTTGAGGTTCACCGGCACCTCTCCTCGCACCTGCAGGAATGCCTTCGCGGCCTTCTGGAAGGCCAGCACCCCTGACTTGTTGTCCGTGGACCCCCGCCCGTACAGAACCCCATCGACGATATCGCCAGACCACGGGCCGCCGTGGCTCCACTCGTCGAGTGGCTCGGGTGGCTGCACGTCATAGTGTGAGTAGCACAGGATGGTTTTTGCCGGCTTCGTTGCCTCGAGGTGACCGAAGACGACCGGGGGGCCCTCTTCCAACTCGTGGAAGTCAGCTGGAAGTCCGTCATCGTGCATCATGTCGCGAACGATGGCGGCACACTCCCGTAGTCCCACGCCCTGAGCAGAGATCGAGGGCTGCTGGACCAGGCGCTGCAGGTCTCCCACACACTCGTCGGCGTTGGCATCGATCCAGTCGTAGATGTCCTGCATGCTCATGAAGCGGATTCCTGCTGGGAGAGGGCCCATGCGTCGAGTCGTTGACCTGACAAGTGCATGGGACAGGTCGCGAGGTGCGCGAATGCTGGCGCGAGAAGAATTGGATCTACCCACTTCTCGCGAAGCTCGGGCGGGTAGGTGGTCTCAGACATGGGCGTGTGCATGAACATCCCCGGCGTGATAGTCACGGAAAGGATACCGGCCGACGCACCTTCCAGAGCCAGGGATTTCGAAAAGCCCTCCAAGGCATGCTTCGCCGCGCAGTAGCCGGCCTCTTCCGCGAACCCTTCAATCCCCGAACGAGACGAGACAAACACGAGGCTGCCGCCGCGGTCTTTCATGCCCGACCACACGGCCTTGGTCAGCTGGAAGGCTGCCTGGATTCCCACATTGAGCGTCGCCTGAAAAGCGTCGAGACTCACATCGTCGAGCGGTGCCATCCGGAGGATCGCGGCGTTGTGGATGAGCGTATCCACCGGACCCGTCACGACCGCATCAATGGCCTGTCGTGTTGCCTTAGCATCGGAGAGGTCGACGACAGCGGTCAAAGCTCCCGGGCAAAGCGCCGCGATTTCAGCGAGCCCCTCCGCGTCGCGGTCCAGAAGAATCAGCCGCGCTCCAAGTCCGTGAAGGTGCCGGGCTATGGCAGCACCGAGCCCCTGGGCCGCGCCCGTGATGAGAATGCACTGCCCCTCAACCGCCGGCATGGACTTCCTCCGGCCGAACCGATCGTCGCTCCGCACCCGAGACCTTCACCGCATCGAGGACCATCTGATTGGCGAGTCCATCTGCGAACGTCGCCCCTCGGGGTGTCCTCCCCTCGCGAATCGCCGCTGCGAACTCCTGCAGCAGGGCTACGACAGACACGTTCCAGATGCCTTTGTTGACCCCCGGCAGGTCAGCGTTTGGGTCCAGGACCGTGATGTCTTCGAAGTCCTCACCCGCCCGCGCGAAGCAAAGCTTCTCATCATCGTTGGAAAGGGTGATGGTCCCCCGCGAACCAAAGATGCGAGTCGCGTTCCCCATGCCGTGAGCCGCGACTCCGGACATGAACACCTGCACGACTGCCCCAGAAGCCATCTCCAGGGTGAAGAAAGCGACGTCGTCCGCTGTAGCGGTCCAGGCATTGCCCGTAGACTTGTCTGTCCTGTCCGGCACCATGACCGGCGCAGCTCCGCTGACCCAGGCCACCTCACCGAGCCACCAGCGCAGGAGGTCCACCTGGTGGCTGCCGTTCGCACCGAGTCGTCCCCCGCCCTGCTCTGCGAGGCTCCACCAGTCCCCCTCGGGACGGCTGGCAGGGTCGCCCCACGTCGTTCCAACGTTGGAAATATCTGCGTGCCGGATTTCGCCCAGAGCTCCCTCCGCAATCAGCTCCGCGATGCGCATGCGGTTCGGATTAAAGCGGAGTTCATGGTCGATCATATGAATCCGCCCGGTCGCCTCAGCCGCCTGGAGCATGCTGGCAGCCTCTCCCGCATTCATTGCGGTCGGCTTCTCGCAGAGGACGTGAGCGCCCGCGGCGATCGCGGCCAGCGCTTGGGCCTCGTGCAGGACCGTGGGAGTCGCGATGCAGACCAGATCGAACGAGTGAGATGCCAGCATGGCTTCCCAGTCGTCGTAAGCGTGCGGCACACCGAATTCGGCAGCAGCAGCCTGAGCGCTCTCCATGCGCGCTGACGCCAGCGCCACAACCTCCGCCTCAGGCACGTGGCGAAGAGCCGGCAGGTATGCCGCCTTCGCGAAGCTCGCGCCGATGATCCCAACCTTCATTTGCTTCTCCTCAAGTGATGGGAGCGCCGGTGATGGTATCGCCAGACAGAACGGCCATACCGAAGCGGCATCCCTTACAAATCGTCAAGTGCGTTCCCGCAGTCGTGGGTCCAGGAAGTCCCGAAGCCAGTCTCCGAGGATGTTGAAGCTCAGTACCGTCAGGACGATAGCCACGCCCGGGAAGACCGCGAGCCACCACTTGTTCGCAATGAGCGAGTCTCGACTCTCGGCCAGCATGCTGCCCCACGTGGGGACCGACGGCGGCACGCCGAGGCCGAGAAAAGAAAGGGCTGCCTCGGAGAGGATCACCGACGCCACGTTGAACGACGCGATCACGGTGAGCGGAGCCAAGATGTTCGGGAGGATCGTCCGAAAGATGATCGACAGCGTGCTGTCACCCAGCGCACGCGCTGCTTCCACGAACTCCTTCTCGCGGAGGGAAAGCGTATCAGCACGCACAATACGCGCATACGTGACCCACTGACCCACGCCGAGTACGAGAACCAGGTTCCAGACCCCGGACCCCATAACGACCAGAAACATGATAGCCAGCAAAATGAACGGGAATGCGAGTTGGATATCTCCCAGGCGCATGATGACGTCATCAACCCACCCCCCGAAATACCCTGAAACGAGTCCTGCCGTGATCCCGATGCTTCCCCCCACCGTGATGCTGGCGATCCCGACCGTAAGCGAGATACGGGCGCCATAGAGCAGCCGGGAAAAGACGTCGCGCCCCAGGGCATCGGACCCGAGAAGGAATACGGTGCCGTCCGGACCCGCAGAAAGCGGCTCAGCCAGGCGGAGTGCAAGGTTCTGCCGATTCGGATCGAACGGCGACAGCAGGGGGCCGAAGATCGCCGCAAATGCCGCGACTGCGAGAATGATCACGGCCAGAACGGGCCAACGGGCATCTGCCATCACTCGGATGGCTCGTCGGAACTCCCGCCTGAGTTCGCTGTCCCGAGCGGGTGTGGCGGTGGGCAGATCGGTCATCCTCCGCCTCCAGTCAGCTTCACACGGGGGTCGAGGCGCACATAAACGAGGTCAACGACGAGGTTGAGCATGACGAAGATCCCGGCAAGGAGAATGACGCCGGCCTGTACCAGCGGAATATCTCGCTGGTTAATCGCCGCGAAGAGGAGGCGGCCGATCCCCGGGTAGCTGAACACCGTCTCCACCACGACAACGCCCCCCAGCAGAAAACCGAACTCGAGCCCGATAATCGTCACCACGGGCAACCACGCGTTTCGCAGGGCGTGGTGCACCAGGACTCGTAGTTCCGGCAGCCCCTTGGAGCGAGCGGTCCGAACGTAGTCCTGCTCGAGAACCTCGAGCAGCGACGAACGAACGAGTCGAGTATTCCTTGCCAGGGAGTACGTTCCCACGGCGATCCCAGGCAAGATCAGGTGATAAATCGTCCGGGGGAGGTTCGAGAACGCCGTTCCGAAATCACCATTCAGCAACGGTGTAAGGAAGGGCACATGGCCAGAAATGGGGAACCAGCGCGTGTAGAGTCCGAAAAAAAGGATCATCATGATCCCTAGCCAGAAATTCGGAATCGACTGACCCAGCATGGCGAAGGTCGTGACGGACCCGTCCCACGCCGTCCCTCGATTGATGGCTGCGAGGACGCCCAGGGGGATTGCCAGCATGAGTGCGAGTACCAGAGCGAATACCGTCAACTCGATCGTAGCCGGGAGCGCGTCGAGGACGATCTCCATGGCCGGCTGCCTGTACGAGAGCGACTGCCCGAAATCACCCTGAACCAGGTCGCCGACAAACCCCAGGTACTGCTCATGAAGGGGCCGATCGAAGCCAAGGGCCCGACGGGTCGCCTCGATCTCCTCGGTGGAAGCCCGTTCGCTGACATAGAGGTAGGTCGGATCTCCGCCGGCCTGAAGCGCCAAGAAGCTCACCAGCGTGACGCCGATGACGACCACGATGCTCTGGAGCAACCTCCTCAGGATGTAAGATCCCATTACGCCAGTCCTCCGGTCAGGACGCCATCGGGATCACTTCAGCCCGGCCTCGAATACGTACACTCTCTCGTCACGGCGAGCGTCCCAGGTGATACGGTTCGACACGCCGTAAAAGTCCGGCTGGAAATACAGGTGCAGCCAAGGCCCATCGTCGTAGAAAACCTGGAGCATCTCATCAATGATGGTACGGGTCTCCTCAGGAGTCGTGGCCGCGGCCAGATCGGGCCAGCGCCGGAACCAGCGGTCGTCACTCCAGTGGGTGTAGTTCGTGCCCGAGTCCACGGCCGCCATGTCGGTCATATCGTAGATCGGACTCCAGAGGCCTCCGCCAGTTCCGAGGAAGAAGAGGGGACCCATGCTGCGCTCCCTGAGGAGTGGCGTGTAGACGGAAGCCCACTCGAGAAGCTCCACCTCGACGTCGAGCCCCACGTCCTGCAAGTACTGACTGATTGCGAGGACAACGTTCACGTCGTTTACGTACCGTCCGCGCCCCGCCTGGAGTCGGATAGAGAACCGGTTGCCATCGTCTCCCCGGGGGTGGCCCGCCTCATCGAGAAGCCGCTCTGCCGTGTCCGGATCGTACGGATACGGCGTCAGGTTCATTTTACCGTTCGGCGGATTCACAGGGCCGGTCGCACGGTCACACTCGACACTCAGGAGTTGCTCGCAAATGGTGGGGACGTCCACCGCGTACTGGAGCGCGCGCCGCACACGGGCATCCTGGATCTCCTCTCCACCCGGCATCTGTCGCGAAGCTTCCGAGAGGCTGAAGCCCAGATACATCCGTCGTGTCCCAGACACCACACGGACTTCAGCACGACCCGACCCATCGATCGCCTCGATCTGTTCCGGCACCACGTTGGTGATGATGTCCACATTTCCGGCGACGAGTTCCGCAGTGCGAGTCGAGGCCTCCGGAATGATTCGCCACACAATTCGCTGAAAATTTCCGGGCTCCCGCACCTTCTCGAGCACGACCTCGGACCCGCGGGTCCAAGACGTCAGGCGGTATGAGCCCGATCCGATCGGGTTGGACGCCGCCTCATCCAGGGTCATCTGCTCATAGCTGTCCTTGCAGTGAACGTAGATCTCGGTGAGCAGCCCAAACGCGATCGGGTTCTTTCTGGCGATGTTGATCTGCACCCGGAGGTCATCGAGCGCCACAGCATTCTGGAACCCGACAGAGGTGTAGACAAAGCCAGGAGCGTTCCCAGTGAAGCGATTCTCCGGGTCCCGGATCCTGTTGAACGTGTAGGCCACGTCCTCGGCGGTCAGGGCCTCGCCATCGTGGCAGGTCATGCCCTCGTTGAGAGTGTAGATATAGCCCGTGCCGTCTTCCGTGATCTCCAGCGTGTGGGCGAGATCGGGGATGGGTTCTCCAGCGGCACTCAGAGTGAAAAGGCTGCCAAAGATGTGCTCGGCGATATTCGAATTATCTCGACTCGAGATCATTCCCGGTTCGAAGGTCGTGATATCGGCGCTGAGTCCCACGATTATGGTGTCGTCAGCTCGCTCAGCGCACCCGGTGGCGACCAGGATTGCGCCAAACAGCCCAGCTAATGCGGTCCGGGCGGCGTTGGTTCGAAGATTCATCGGCGGGTCATCCTCCTTGCTCGTTGAGACTCACGGTGCCTTCGCCCTCGGAAGACCGTATGCACGCCTCCACCATTCGAAGGGAATTCAGGTGGTCAGTGCCGGGACACGGCAGCGGGGTGCCGTCCTTCAGGTGGCTCACGAAGTCGACGAGAAAGGCGCGGGCATCGTCGACCCATGGTTCGTCGTCGGGAAGGTCGACCGGCGTAAGCTCCGGGTCGTCACGGAATGCGTAGCTCAGCGCCCCGAACATCTCCCCCTGCACCGCAATGCCTCGCTGGCACTCGGTGCGCCAATCAAAACCCATCTGCTGCCAGTTCCCTGCCCATGTGCCCTGGTATGTCACTTCGATGCCCCCACTGAAGGTGATGAGCGCACCGACGTTGGCATCACCGCCATACATGGACCACGACGGGTTGAACGTCCGGGCGGAAATGGCGACCGGCTCCGCGTCGTAGACAAAGCGCATGAGGTCGAAGTGATGGATCGACTGCTCCCACAGCATGGGCTGTGACATGGAGAGGGGGTACTTGTTCAGACGTGGCATGCGTCCGTCACGCCACCTTTCATATGTGAAGCGCCCGAACTCCGGCGGGCCCAGCCGATCGGGAGAAAAAAGCTCCTTTAGCGCCTGGGTCACCCCGAGGTAACGGAAGTTGAGTCCAACCGCGAGCGGGACTCCTGCCACCGCAGCTGCGGTCACATGGGACTGTGCGTCGGCAACCGTGTCCGCCAAAGGCTTCTCGGCCAGAATTGCCAATCGCGCAGCACAGGCTGCGGCAACCTGAGAATGCCGTCCACCCGGTGGAGTGCACAAAAGGGCGACATCCGCGTCGACCTCGGCCGCGACCTCTTCCAGGGAAGCTCCTCCAACCGTGCCGGGGACCGCGGCCACCGCCATCGAGAGTCGCTCCGGGTCGGTCTCGACCAGCCCTACGATGAGACAATCCGGGTGCTCACCCAAGACCTTCTGCCAAGTTTTCGACCGGGCGCCCAGACCGACGAGAATGAAGCGGAGCGGCTTCACGCAGCAACCTCCTCGGTCAGCAGAAGTTGAAGGCCGGCGGCCGGATCCGTCCATTCGAAGTCGCGAAGAGCGGCTACATCGCTTGGGACCATGGGCGGCTTCACCTGTCCTGCCGCGGGCTGTGTGATCCTTGTCGCGGCTGGAAACACATGAGCAATCAGCTCCGCGAATTCGCTGTCCGAACATACATGAGGGCTCCCGAGGTGAATCGGGCGTCCAGCGGCCACTTCCTCCGCCAGTCTCTCGAGCGCACCAGCCAGATCCGCAGTGAACGTCCAGTCTCTCACGGGATCGTCTGATCTCACCACCAGAGGTTCACCAGCCCGGGCAGCGGCGACCCATCCGGCGACAAGCGATACCCTGAGCCGGCTGGCGATAGCCATCTCACCTGGACCGAAGAGGTATCCAAGCCGCACTACGTGGACGGCCGTGCCGTGGTCCAGTGAAGTCTGAACCAGCGATTCACCTGCAAGCTTGGCCACGGCGTATGGAGACGCTCCGGTTGGTTGATCAGCATCAGTCAATCCCCCTACTGCGTCTTCGGCAGCAAAGACGCCGGACGAGCTCACGAAGACGAAGGCGCGAGGACAAGTCCGCGTCGCGTACTCGAGCACCTTCTCCAGAGGACGAAGGTTCAATGCGAGATATCCGTCCGGAGTCACTCCCAGCGTCTCGGGGTCAGTGGTCACCCATGCCGCGTGGACGACCAGGTCCACCCCCGGAACCGCTTCAGGCACTCCTTCCATCAACTCCACGGTCACTCGACGGATCGCTTCATGCCCGGGTCGATCGTCAAAGGCTCGATCCAAGGCGATGACCTCCCAGCCGAGCTTCGCAAAGCCCAATGACAGGGCGCTTCCTGCGAAGCCCCCCGCGCCGGTGATCAGGACCCGTCTCCTTATCATTCCGGGTGCTCGGCGATGCTAGCTGGATCGAAGTCCGCGAGCGCGTTGGCATGCTCGAAAACAAGGTGCACTGCCTGCTCCATATCGCTGGTCTCAAGCGCATTCACAATGGGAGGATGCGTTCTCGCGATGTCGACCAGGTCGACCTCGCGGTCGTTCCGAAGGGACATGATCTGGTGGATACGGAGGTACAGCCCCGCCCACAGTTGAGCCAGCAATTGATGATCCGAGAGTCGGATGAGCGTTCGATGGAAGGCTTCGTCTGCCGCGATCAGGGAGTCCCGATCGTCCGCAGTTGCAGCTTCCTCCATGGCCCGGCACGGCGCCCAGAGTGATTCAACCACAGTGCCCTGATTCAAAATGCGGCGGACAGCCATCACTTCGAAGAGCTGCCGCATTTCGCAGATCTCAGCCACTTCCTGCACAGTGAGAGGCTTCACGCGCTTCCGTCGATACGCCATGGTCTCCACGAGACCATCGTTCTCGAGGTCTTGAATCGCTTCTCGGATCGGTGCGCGACTTACGCGCAACTGCTCAGCAAGCGCGGTCTCTACAAGGGGAGTTCCAGGGCGGATCTTCCCCGTGACAATCGCGGAGCGGAGACGTTCAGCTACCTGCACGCGGAGGGGCATCTGTTCGATGGGGCCGAGCGGCATGTCGGCGGTGGAGAGATCAACAGAGTCAGACAGGGGAGTCCTCCTCGGTTGTAGGCACAGCCGTCGCAGGCAAAGCGTCCACGTTCATCTCGATCGGAGCGAATACGTCGTCATCCTTCCCACCCCGCCACATCATCACGGCGAAAGTGGCCTCAGAATCGAGCACTGCAATTCCCGCGTGCCATGTCCCGGGGTGGTAAACCACGCCCAACGTGCCCGGCACGACAAACGTCAATGCCCGGCCGGGATCAGGGGCACCAGATTCGTCTGAGGGCATCACCGTTACGAGATAGCGCGACACGCCCATCGGCAGAAAGAGCTGGGCCGCGAAGGGGTGGCACTCCACCTGTTCAAGCGTGAGTGGCAGCGTCGAAGGTGAGACCCGATTCAAGTGACACTGCTGTATCCGCCCCGAGACAGGCTCCAGCCAATGCTGGAACATCAATCGCTCGCCGACCTCGGTTGGTGGCGTGAGGAACGCACCAAACGGCGCAAAGGCAGAAGGATCCGGATCCTGAGGCGTCACTGTGACGCCATCGGCTCGGGGGGAGGCACGACGGAACGCCAGTGATTGGCGAGATCTCCGCGGCGGCAAATCCAGACGTCGTCCCGGTCCATGATATGGTCCAGGAATGCATGGAGCCCCACGATCCGGGCCGGCTGTCCAAGAATTCGGGCGTGCATCCCGATGGACATCATCCGTGGATGCAAGTCTCCTTCGGCGACGAGGACCTCGAAAGCATCGATGAGGAAGTCACCGAACGCCCGCCCCGTTACGAGAGGACCTCCGACGAGCTTGGCGTCGTTGGTCACCAATGAATACGGCACCACCAAGTGGGGACGGTTCTCCACCTGTACCCAGTAAGGAAGTTCGTCGTTGTAGGCGTCACTGTCGTAGCTGAAGCCACCGTGCTCAACGAGCAGACGTCGCGTGGCCGTGGACGGTGCGTATCGACAATACCAACCCTCGGGCGAACAGCCGATCAATCGCTCGATCGTCTCGACTGCCTGGGCGATCTCTTCTCTTTCAGCCGTCTCGTCGAGCAGATAGTGCTCGATCCACCGCCTGCCATGGCACACGACGTCCCAGTCCCCCGCCGCTACCGCCTGGCGAACGACATGGGCCGCGGACGGATTCCTTTCCAGGGCCAGAGCCGAGGCGAAAATTGTCAGAGGCATTTTCCGAGTCTGAAAAAGCCGAAAGAGCCGCCAGAGCCCGACTCGGCTGCCGTACTCGAACATGCTCTCGGCTCCGAGATCCCGATCGCCCCGCGGAACCCTGGCCTGTGCGACCTCCGTGAGGGCGGCGTCGGATCGGCCGTCCCCATCTTCCAGGGAGTATTCCGAACCCTCCTCGACATTCAGTACGAAATTGACGGCCAGTCGCGCACCTCCGGGCCACCTGATATCCGGGGGGTTCTCTCCGTAACCAACGAAGTCGCGACTCGTCGACACCTCAGATCCCCTTGAAGTCTTCGTACTCTTTCAACTGATCGGGTGTGTAGACCTGCATGAATTCGATTTCGATACCGCCAGCCTCATCGTCCAAAAAGGCGACCCATCCCTCGGGATGCGGATGCGAGCCGTGTACCTGACAAGCCTGGCAAATGCGTAGCGTCGCCCCCTGTTTTTCCGCATGGGCCAGCGCCACGTCGATGTCATCCACCTCATAGCAGATGTGGTGGAGCCCTTCGGCGCCTCGCTCGTCGATCCATTTCGCGAAGCGGCCGTCCGGCACCATGGACTCGCAGAGCTGGTATTCGATTCCGCCAAGGTAGAAAAGCGCGACCCGGTTCTGTGACTTGGGATACACGTGCATCTCGGTATCGGCCGGCACGTGAAGGAAGCGGGAGTACGCATCAAGCGCCTTAGCCGCATCGCGCACGGCAAAGGCCATATGCTGGATCCCACGGACGTTCGGATTATCTGATTTCAACGGTCTGATCTCGCGCTGGTGGGGATTCTATTTCTTCCTGGCAGCCTAGTGCTGGCCACCTCTTCGGAATTCGGACTCGCGCGCCGGCGCGAACACTCATGCACCAGCCTGCTCCGTGCGGAGGGCCGCTACGACCTCGCCCATCCGGGCCAATGCCTCGTGAATGCGAGGGACATCCTGTGTCAGCGACATGCGCGCGTAGTCGTCCGTGTAGTCTCCATAGATCTTCCCCGGGAAGATCATGACCCGCCCCTCTGCGAGCAGACGCTCACAGAACGCGGTGGCTCCGACTCCGACCGCCGCGACCTTCGCGTAGACGTAGAAGGCCCCCTGGGGTTCGGCGAACGGAATGCCCAGCTCGGTCAGGCCTTCGCACAGCGCCTTTCTCCGCTCGTCGTACGTCAGGCGCATCTCCTCTACGCACTCCTGCGGTCCTGTAAGAGCTGCGAGCGCGGCGTGCTGGCCGACAGCAGAGGTCGAGATCGCAAAAGAGTGGTGGATCTCGGCCAGGGCGGGAATGAGGTCAGACGGACCCGCGAGGTATCCTACGCGCCAGCCGGTCATCGCATAGGACTTCGAGACCCCGGAGAGGGTAATCGTGCGTTCCTTCATCCCGGGGAGTGATGCGACCGGCACTGCGCGATGGCCGTCGTAGGTCATCCGGGCATAGATCTCGTCGGAAACCACGATCAGGTCGTGCTCGACCGCGACCTCGCAAATCCGGGCGACTTCAGCCGGAGGAATGACCGTGCCCGTCGGATTCCCGGGATTGATCAGGATGAGCACCTTCGAACGCGGCGTGATGTGCTCTCGAACCTGCTCCGCCGTAACCGTGAAGTGCGTCTCAGCAGACGTCCGGATATTCACGAGCGTGGCCTCAGTGAGCTCGGCCGCCTGCAGGTAGGGGTTGTAGCCCGGACACGGAATCAGCAACTCGTCTCCAGGGTCGAGCAACCCGAGCGCGATGATGAACATCGCCTGCTGCCCACCCGGAGTAACCACGATGTCCTCGGGCGCGTACTGAGCGCCGCCGTGGGAGACGATGTTGTCTGCGATCGCCTTCCGGAGCTCCGGAAGGCCGAGTGGATGCGTGTAGTGCGTCGCACCGGCGGCCAGCGCATCCTGGCCCGCCCGGACGATATGGTCTGGTGTGTCGAGGTCAGGATCACCACGCCCAAGCTTGATCACATCCGGCAGTCCCTCAGCGATATCCATCATCCGGGTGACGATGTGTTTGTCTCGCAACTTCACGCGTCGGGCGAGGCGGCTTCGGCCCTCGGTCATCGTATCAGATTCCATAAATCTCCGAGTACTTGTTACTGAGATGTTCGATGTAATAGCTGGGTTCAAGACGCTCCCCAGTGGCCTTCTCAAGGAGCTCGTCGCGCAGGTAGCGGCGGCCGTGACGATGCACGTGCTCGGTCATCCACTCGCGTAGCGGCACGTAGTTCGCCGCGGCCAGTCCTTCCTGGACCGACTCTTCTTTTGTGGCGGTGTGGAAGAGCTGTCCCGCCATCACATTCCCGATCGTGTAGTTGCAGAAGGTCCCAACCTGACCAGACGACCAGTGGACATCCTGAAGTACACCGAGACGGTCGTGCGGAACGTCCAGCCCTAGATACTCCTTCATTTTCGTGTTCCACATCTCGGGGAGGTCAGACACCGCGAGGCTGCCATCAATGAGAGCGGCCTCGATCTCTACACGAAGCATGATGTGGAAGTCGTACGTCAGTTCGTCGGACTCGACCCGGACGAGGCCAGGCTGCACCCGATTCACCGCGCGCCAGAAAGTCTCTGCATCGATTCCCGCGAGCTGATCCGGGAACGTGTCGTGCAGCTCGCCGAAGTTCAGATCCCAGAACTCCCGGCTCCGCCCGACATGGTTTTCGAAGAGTCGTGACTGACTTTCGTGGGCTCCAAAGCTGACCCCGCCGACCGCGTACAGACTGACGAGGTCCGTGGCCAAGGGCGTTCGGGTGTAGGCCGGGTCGCAGTACTGCTCGTAGAGAGCGTGTCCGGTCTCGTGGAGCGTTCCGAAGAGGCTCTTGGGCATCCACTCGTCGTTCACCCGAGTCGTGATCCGGACGTCGTTGCGTGTGAAGGAGACTTCGAATGGGTGAACGGTCAGATCCAGTCGGCCACGGTCCGTATCGTACCCAAGCTTCCTCGCCATCTTCAGGGCGAACTCAAGCTGCTTATCCACCGGGTAGGGTTGCTCGAGAAAGTCGATCCGGGGTGCTTCCTTCTCACCGATGGCCTGCACCAGCGGAAGGAGTCCCTCACGGAGGGTGGCGAACAACGGCTGCAAAGACGCTACCGTCTCGCCTGGCTCGAATCGGTACATGAGCGCGTCGTACGGATGATCCTCGTACCCGATGCACTCAGCCATCTCACGGTTCAGCGCGAGGGTCTCCTCAAGCACCGGGGCAAAGGAGGCAAAGTCGCTCTCTGCCCGGGCTTTCACCCAGACGTGCTGTCCCTTGGATCCCACCTCGGCACGCTTGTGCACCAATGCCGCCGGAATACGGAGGTGATAATCGATGGCCTCCCGTACTTGAGCGCAGATCGTCCGCTCTACGCTGTCGAGAGAGAGGGAGGCGGTCTCCGCCTCGGCCCGATCGAGGAGTCGACGCGATTCGTCCGCAACCAGGTGGTTCCGCGCCATGACGGTCAGCGTAGCCAACTGCTTGGCACGGGTGTCACCCCCGCCGGACGGCATCATGGTCCTCGCGTCCCAATTGAGCATCGATTCGGCGCAGAGGAGGTCGTTGACCTCGCCCATTCGCTCAAGGAAAGCGTTGTACCCCATAGGTTTGGACCCTTTTTCCCGGTATAAAGGTGGGTTTGCACCCACGCCTCAATCACAGTAGTCTGTATGTTGTCGACAGGCGACAAGGCAACGTGGCCCGCCTCGACCGGGGTTGTCAAGCAGGTGTTCCGGCGCCCCAAACACCCTCTCATCGTTGAATTTGGACTCCCCGGAGGCACATGGCCGACCCGCTACAGTGGAACTTCGACGACCTCGTCGAGATGGCAGTCACTGGGCAGGTGAGTCAGCCTGCCATGCGAAGGGGTGGATACGTCCATCGACCTGACGGAGTCGGTGAGGTCCTGCCCGGCATGTACGGAATCACGTACAACGCGCGGGTCGGTGACCGAGCTTTCGGCTGGGCCGGCGACCACGTGGAGCCCGGAGTCTCTATCGCGCATTCGGACGAGCGGGCGGACTTCGCCCTCCACTACCTGACGTGTATCGGAAACGAAGCCGAAGTCGTAACCGGGCTGGCCCGAGGAGCAAAAGGCGTCATCACGGGAGAACACGCCCGTCTGCTGGTGGACTTTCCGCCTGATGTCCTCGAAGAGATGACAATCGGAGATACCGTCCAGATCCGAACGCTGGGTCGAGGACTGAGACTCCAAAGCCACCCCGGCATCGAGTTCAAGAAGACGAGCCCATCTCTCGCCAAGGCTTTTGGCCTGCGGCTGAACGACGAGCAGGTGAGCTGTCCGGTGGCCATGGAGCTGCCACCCCGAATCATGGGCTCAGGAGCGGAAATCAACTCCGAGTTCGTCGATCAGGACCTCATGTCCGGTGATCGGGCCTTGATGGCCGAGCTCGGGATCGACCAGATGCGCCTGGGCGACATGATCGGCATTCGAAACGTCGACCACCGCTTCGGCCGCTCCTACCGCGAAGGCTGGGTGGCCATCTGCGTCTGCATACACGGTGACTCCGTAATGACCGGACACGGGCCTGGGATTCTGACTCTGATGACCGGACCGCCCGAACTCCTCGACTTCCATATCGACCCCACGGCGAACATCGCCCACACCCTTGGCATCCGGGGCATGGCATGACCAGGAACAACACGCTCGCCACCAACGAAGTCGACCTCGTCGCGGTGTCCGTGGCAGGTGCCGTCGCACATCCCGGCTTTCCCGGGCTGCCTGCTGAGCCTTATCGGCTCGCGGCCGACGGTACGTCCTTCCTGCTGCCCACACACGGGGGAATCGTCTACAACGTCTCGGTGGGTGATCGGGCCTTCGGATGGGCGGCTGACTGCATTCATCCTGGAGTGAGCATCGGGCAGGCCGACGACAACAAGAACCGTGGATTGAACGTGTTCGCGTGTGTCGGGAACCGGGCCAAGGTGATGACCGGTGGAGCAGCTGGGACCACAGGTGTCGTCACCGGAAAGTCCGGTCGATTCTCCGAGCAGGTGATCGTCCACCTCCCCTGTGAAGCCAGGACTCGGATGGCCGTCGGCGACCAGGTCCTGGTGCGAGCCGAAGGGGTCGGAATGACACTCACAGACCACCCCGACGTGTCCCTGAAAGGCATCGCTCCTGGGCTCCTGGCAGCGCTTCCCGCAGAGGAAGAGGATGGCCAGGTGGCCTTCGGGGTCACGGCCCAGATCCCCGCACATTTGGTGGGAGCAGGCCTCGGCCTGACATCCGAAGGCGGCAGCCTCCACATGCAGTCCACCGACCGCGAGTTGCTCGCAGAACTGGGACTCGACAGGCTGCGGCTCGGGGACCTCGTAGCCCTCGAAGACACGGACAGCCGGTACAATCACGGATACCTGCGTGGTGCACGGGCAATCGGCGTGGTCGCATCCACGGATGGTCCGCGTGCCGGTTATGGGCCCGGGATTGCCGTCTTCATGACCGCCCCGGGTGGCCAGCTTGGGAGCTTCGACGCTCCTGAGGCCAACCTCGTCGAGCTTCTGGGACTGGAAGACTGATCCTGTGATTCCCATGATCGCTGTGACCCGGGAGAGCCTCGGGGCCTTCGTGATTGAGGTCTTGCGTGCCATGAGTCTCCCTGCGGATGACGCCAAGATCTTTGGCGATGCCCTCCTCTTTTCGGAACTCCGCTTCCACCCCGGTCACGGCCAAGGCGTCAAGAAACTCAGGAAGTACGGAGAGCGCTTCGCGCAGGGCCTGATCGACCCGGCGGCGCCCTTCGAGGTCGTGAAAGAGAGCCCGGCCCTCGCGCTGGTCGACGCGCACAATGGGATCGGCACCGTGGCCGCGACTCGTGCCATGAGACTCGCCGTCGAGAAGGCGAAGGTATGTGGGCTCGGGCAGGCCGTCGTACGCAATTCCACGCACTTCGGCTCGAGCGCCGTTCACGCTTCCGTGGCGGCAGAAGCCGGATGCATAGGAACTGCTCTCACCAACGCCGGACCCGAGATGGCTCCGTGGGGCGGCCGCGAAGGGGCGGTGGGAACCAATCCGTGGGGGATCGCTGCACCGACTGGACTCGGCTTCCCCGCCGTCCTCGATATAGCCCTGACTACCGCCGGCAAGGGAATGATGACCTGGCACGCGGCCGAGGGCCGTCCCATGCCACTCGACTGGGCGCTCACTCCCGACGGAGAGGAGACGGACGACCCGAATGCTGCGATGGCCGGAGCTCTCCTGGGGATTGGCACCTACAAAGGGTACGGACTGGCATTCATGACCGACGTGTTGACGGGGGTCATCAGTGGCGCCGGGTACGGCCTCACGCCCTACGCGGTGGCAGGGAAGATGGACGTCAGTCACACGCTGACCGCCATCGACATCGAGTGGTTCATGCCCCTCGATGAGTTTCGCCAACGCATGGACGACTTCACCGCCATGGTAAAATCCAGGGCCCTCCGGCCAGGGTTCACTGAGATCCTCATTCCTGGTGAGCAAGAGGCTCGTCGGGTGACACGAAAGTCCGAGGTCGGGATCCCTCTGGAGAATCCGGCACTCGATGACCTCCGCGCGCTCGGAGCCGAGCTTGGTGTCGAAGCGGAGATCGTCGTGGTGGGCCCGTGGGAAGACGCCACGCTTTGAACCCGCTCGCGGCTTCCTTCTACGAAGACGTCCGCGAGCGACTCCGGACACGGGCGCAGGCGGCGGGACTGGATGGCCTCCTGATCCTCGCCGCCGGGAATGTGACGTACGCGACAGGTTGGCACTTCTCGGTAAATGAGCGGCCCGTCGGGCTCTGGCTCCCGGTAGAGGGTTCGGCACTCCTTCTGGTTGCGCACCTCGAGCTCGAGAACGCCATGGACGTTCGGGGGGTCGAAGTCCGTACCTATGTCGAGTTTCCCGGTGAGCGCCCGCCTGTCCTCTGGATGATCGAAGAGGCCGGCGCCCGGCGGATCGCCGTAGACTCACTGAGCGCCGAGCTCTTAGAGCCGGCCGAGGCGCTGCTTGATCGGCTCGATCTGACGGACCACACAAGCTTCGAGCGAGCAGTGAAGCACCCGCTCGAACTGGCACTGATCCGCGAAGCCTCCCGCTTCGCCGATCTGGTCCTCGAGCGATTGCTCTCAGCTGGCGGTGACATCATCGCGCAGGGGGGCTCCGAGGAGGACCTGTTAGCTGACTGCACCCGACACGTCCGGGACATCCTGCTCGATACGCACGGAGCAGCCTTCCAGGGTACGAAGGTGGGCATCACGGCCACGGTCCATTCGGGGCCCCGGGCAGCCCTGCCGCACGGCACGGTCACCAGTCGGCGGCCACAGCCTGGCGAGCCGATCATCGCAGGAATCGGCTGCAGCCTCGGAGGCTACCATGCTGAGAGCGGCGCCACGCTCGTTCTCGGAGAAATCTCCAAGGCGCAACGGGAAGTCATGAATGCGATGGCCGATGCGGGTGCCGCCACGGTCGACGCACTCCAGCGTGGACTCACCTGCGCGCAGGTGAATGACGCAGCAACCGCCCCGATTCGAGGTGCCGGGCTCGGCGACGCCATCCGTCACCGAATCGGCCACGGGATGGGCGTCGAGGGCCACGAATCACCTTGGCTCGCACCTGGCGACCACACACCCACCACCCCTGGAATGGTCTTCTCCTGTGAGCCCGGCGTGTACCGCCCAGGCCTCGACGGATGGAGAACCATCGACACACTCGTCGTTGGCCCGGACCGGGTCGAACTGGCGAGCCGCTTCCAGACACACCACCCTCTCGACACTCGCACCCTTCCCTGCTGAGGAGCCCGTAGCATGCCTGAGCCCGCCGCATGGCGATATCAGAAGATCACGAAGCCCATGTTCGACCTACCCACCCCGCACCTCGTGCTGACCGGCAGAGTTCTGACCATGGCGGGTGACGTGATCGAAGAAGGGTTCGTCGAGATCAAGGATGGGCAGATCGCGTCAGTCGGCACGCTTGTCGACCTGAACGCCGGTGACGCCGAGGTAGAGGAGACCGGTGGCACCCTAATGCCGGGCCTCATCAACAGCCATGCCCACCTGAACTGGGACGGGATCCACGACCTGGCTCGCCAGTCCATGGATGACCCTCGCCCGATCTCCGCATTCAAGGCCGCCGGCAACATGCTCAAGAGCCTGAGCGCCGGAGTGACGATGGTCCGGGACCTTGGCTTTCACGACATGAACCTCTTCTCCAAGCAGGCCTTGGAGCAGGGGATCTTCCCCGGACCGAGGCTGAAGGTCTGCGGGTCCGCCATCATCCAGACGGGTGGACACACCTACTGGGTCTGTCAGGAGGCCAGCGGGGCGGACGAGATGCGCCGTGCAGTTCGGGAACAGGTCAAAGGGGGCGCCGACCTCATCAAGATCATGGCCTGCCACGACACCCTCGAGTTCACCGACGAGGAGCTCAAGGCCGTCATCGACGAAGCCCACCGAAACGGGCTGCCCATAACAGCACACGCCACATACGACGCCTGTATTGAAAGGGTGGTTCGATTTGGTGTAGACTGCGTCGAACACGGAGGGTCCATGTCAGACTCGACCGTGGCATTGCTCGTCGAAAAGGGCATTCCAGTTGTCACGACCTTCGCACCGATCGTCCAACAGAGTCAGCCTGAGATCGCGCGTCAGTTCGGGATCCCGGAATGGAAGATCGAAGAACGGCAGAAGGCCGTGGCTGACCCGACGCGCTACGAAGGCCTCATCCGGGCGGCCAAGGCCGGGGTCTCCATCGTCTTCGGGACGGACGCCGGAAGCCCGGCCGTGGAACACGACGTGATCGCGCCCGAGCTCATCCACATGGTTAAGGTCGGGGTGTGCAGCGACAACATGGATGCCCTGGCTTCCATCACGATCCGAGCCGCCCGCGTATCGAACATGGAAGATGTCGTGGGCACACTTGAGGTGGGCAAAGCCGCCGACCTCATCGTCGTGGACGGCAATCCGGACGAGGACCTGAGTGCACTCGAACACGTGACCACAACGTTCGTCGGTGGACGGAGGATGTACGGATGAGCCTGCTGACTGACCGCCTCGCCCCTCGCATCGTCGAAGAAGACGGAGCCTTTCGGACCCGGATGCTGGGCATCGCCGCCAGCCTGACTGACGTCATCGCGCTCGGGCGAGGTGACCCAGACTTCCACACACCCGCACACATCGTCGAGGCGGCAAAGGCTGCCCTCGATGCGAATCACCATCACTACACGGGCCCCAATGGTATCCAGCCGCTGAGAGAGGCCATCGCCGCCGACCTCACGGCCCGTTACGGGCTCGACTACGAGTCAGACGAGATCATGGTGACCGCCGGTGCCCAAGAAGGCATCATGCTCACCATGCTGGGGCTGTGCTCCCCGGGAGACGAGGTGCTCATCACGAGCCCCCGCTTCACGACGTACGACACTGCGGTTCGCCTTTGCGGCGGCACACCGATTCCCGTCCCCACCTTCGAACGGGATGACTTCGCCCTCGACGTGGCGGAGATCGAGAAGCGAATCACGCCGCGCACGCGGATGTTCGTGCTCGTCTCTCCAAACAATCCAACAGGTGCTGTGACCCCACCTGATGCCATCCGGGCTATCGCCGATCTGGCCATCCGCCATGACTTGATCATCGTCGCCGACGAGATCTATGGCCGGATGATCTACGCACCCAACGAGCATCTCTCCATCGCCACTCTGAAGGGCATGCGAGAGCGAACCATCACGCTCAACGGCTTCTCCAAGACCTACTCGATGACAGGATGGCGAGTCGGGTACCTCGCCGCCCCGGCAGAGCTGGTGGAGATGCTGGTCGAACCCAGGCACACCCTTTCCATCAACACGTGCACCATCAGCCAATACGCGGCGCTGGCGGCTCTCACGGGTCCGCAGGAGCCCATCGACGCGATGATCGACGAGTATGCAGAGCGTCGGGCCTGGCTCATGCCGGCCCTGACCGAGGCCGGCTTCAGCTACGGACACCCGGGAGGTGCGTTCTACATCTACACAAACGTCTCCACAGCAGGGCTACCCTCCCCGCTCTTCTGCGAACGGCTCCTTCAGGAAACGGGCGTAATGCTCTTTCCGGGCACCATGTTCGGGGATGAAAGCACCGACTACATCCGAATCAGCTACCTCCAGCCGCTCCCGATGATCAAGGAGGCGATGGAACGCATCGCCTCCTTCACTTCAAGCGCCCGCGCCGCTCAATGACCAGCCCCGACAAGAAAGACCGATTCGTCGGCATTCAGCTAAGTCCCATCAGCTTCGTCGACGAAGGCGTGGACACCGTCCTCGACACGCTGCAGAACCGCGTGGGCGTCAACGTGCTGATGCTCGGCACGGTGAGCTGGCTTGGACTCAAATCCGGCCGTTCGATCAGCCATGAACTCGACGGGTGGCCGGACCACGGAGTACCCGAGCCGTACCAGATGCGCGGCGGTGCATATTTCGACCCGGATCCCAGGTACTACAACGACACCTTCATGGCGGACTACCGGAGCCAGGATCCCGAGTTCGCTGGCCGTGACATCCTCAAGATGGTGATCCCTGAAGCGCACGCTCGGGGAATGAAGGTCTACATCGAGTTGATGGAGCCGTTCTTCAAGTATGCCGGACATGGCTCTGCCGGAAACGTCGAAGTGCCGACGCTGGCCCAGGCGATGGAAGTGGACCTCTTTGGGCGCATCGGTGGCGAGCCATCGACCTCGAATCCTGAGTACCGACGCTGGGTTCACTCCATGATCGAGGACCAGGTCCGGAATCATCCTCTCGATGGCGTAATGTGGTGCAACGAGCGGAACTCCCCCCTCGACACCCTGATCCAGGGAGGCGCTCCCGGCGACTTCTCTGAGCAAGCACGGAGAGAGGCGACAGAGCGAGGGATCAACGTCGAGGCGTGCAGAAATGCGCTCCTCCACCTGTATGATTTCATGCAAGAGGCGGCCGCCGGAAAAACCTTCGTCGACGGCTCGCTCATCACGTTCATGAGAGTACTCCTGGACAACCCGGAAGCTCTCATCTGGGAAAAATTCTGGCTCGAACGAAACAAAGACCTGGACCGGGAACTCTACGGGCTGGTGAAGTGGTGCCGCCCAGACCTGCCCTTCGGCTTGAACGTCTGGAATCGCAATCACTTCAACCCGATCCGTCGGGCGCAGTGGCCGTGGGCCGAGCAGACTCGATACGCCGACTTCGTGAAGCCGATCACGTATCAGCATCAGGCCGGTGAGGTCTGGAACAAAGAGCTCGGCTTCTTCCGCAAGACGATCCTCCGTGACTTCGAACCGGACGAAGCCACCCGGGCCCTGTTCCGAATTCTGGGCCTCAATGAGGCTCCGTTCGACGAGCTGATCGCCACAGGCATGGACCCCGATACGTACGTCCACGGTCAGTGCGCGGACGCGGTGCGAGGCGTCGATGGAAAGGCGAACGTCTACATGGGCATCGGAGTGGATGCCCCTCGTACCAATCCGGAGACCGCGAAGTGCTCCAAGGACATCGTCTACCGCTCCGTCATGGAGACGTACAGGGCCGGCGGAGACGGCGTGGTCCTGGCCCCCAACTATGCGTCCATGCACCTCACCCATCTGGACGGCGTCGCACAGGCTCTCGACGAGCTGGGCTTGAGGTGAGCCTTGAGTAGCTCACCCCTGCTAGAGGTCCGGGACCTGCAGACCAGCTTCGTCTTGGGGCGACGCACCATGGTCGCAGTAGACGGGGTTGGATTCACGGTGGACGCCGGTGAGACTCTCGCCATCGTCGGGGAGAGTGGGTCGGGGAAGTCCGTCACTGCGCTGTCCGTCATGCGGCTTCTTCCCGCCAGGGTAGGCCAGATCACGCAGGGGTCGGTCCGGCTCGGTGAGAAAGACCTCGTCCAATTGCCCGAGGAGGAGATGCGTACCATTCGGGGAAAGGAGATCGGCATGATTTTCCAGGAACCGATGACGAGCCTCAACCCTGTGCACACCATAGGCGCACAAATTTCAGAAGTCCTGATCGAGCACGAGGGGCTCTCCCACGCGGAGGCCCGAACGCGCGCGATCGAACAGCTCGAGATCGTCGGCATATCGGAGCCGGCACTCCGCGTGGACAGCTATCCCCACGAGATGTCCGGCGGAATGCGTCAGCGTGCCATGATCGCCATGGCGCTCGCATGCCGTCCGAGTCTCCTGATTGCTGACGAACCCACCACTGCACTGGACGTGACGATTCAAGCCCAAGTCCTGGATCTCATGGAGGAGCTTCAGGAACAGTTGGGCATGGCGATCATTTTCATCACCCACGACCTCGGCGTCGTGGCCCAGATGGCGCAGCGAGTGGTGGTGATGTACGCCGGGCAGGTCGTCGAAAGTGCTTCTGTGACAGAGATCTTCGGACGCCCCCGGATGCCCTACACGGCCGGGCTCATCGCATCGATTCCTCGACTCGGTAGTGCAAACGGAAAGCAGCGTCTCCGGACGATTCCCGGCAACGTACCATCCATTTCGGAGCGACCTGCCGGCTGTCGGTTCTCCACCCGATGCCCGCACGTGCAACCCGAATGCCGGACGACCGATCCACCCCTCGAGCAGATCTCCGAGGGGCACGAGGTTCGCTGTCTTCGCTGGCGCGAGCTGGACCTGACCGAAGAGGTCACGTCGTGAGCGATCACCTCCTCCAGGTCGAAGGCCTCGTCAAGCACTTTCCCGTCCGAGGGGGAGCGCTGAACCGGATAGTCAGTCAGGTGCAGGCGGTAAACGGCGTCTCCTTTACTGTGCGCCGCGGCGAGGTTCTCGGCCTCGTAGGCGAGAGCGGTTCAGGGAAGACCACGGTCGGCCGCCTGGTGCTCCGCCTTGAAGAGGCGACTGCCGGAAAGGTCGTGTTCGACGGTACCAACGTACTGGACCTGTCCAAGAGAGATCTGCGCCGCTTCCGCAAACGGATGCAGATCATCTTCCAGGACCCCTACGCCAGCCTGAATCCGCGAGAGAAGGTTCGGACAGTCATCGGCCATGCCCTCGCCTTGCACAGCATCGGCACGCCCGCGAGTCGGCCCGACCGGACCGTCGAACTCATCGAGCAGGTGGGCCTCTCCACGGCCCACCTGGATCGGTTCCCGCATGAGTTCTCCGGTGGGCAGCGACAGAGGATCGGTATCGCGCGGGCGCTTGCTGTGAACCCGGACTTCCTGGTCGCCGACGAACCGGTCTCTGCGCTCGACGTCTCGATCCAGGCGCAAGTCATAAACCTTCTGAGCGATCTCAAAGAAGAACTCGATCTTACGATGCTCTTCATTGCCCACGACCTGGCCGTGGTGGAGCACATCTGCGATCGGGTAGCCGTAATGTATCTCGGCAAGATTATGGAAATCGCCCCGTCCAACGCCCTCTACAGAACTCCCAACCATCCCTACACCGAGGCGCTTCTCTCTGCTGTCCCGGTGCCTGAGCCGGGACGTCAGCGGAAACGGACAGTCCTGAGCGGTGACATTCCTAGTCCGATCGACCCCCCGTCAGGGTGCGTTTTTCGAAGCCGCTGCCCTCGCGCCGAGGCGATCTGCGCGGAGGAAGTGCCGCATCTGAAGAAGGTGGGGCCGGATCACTTCAGTGCCTGTCACCTCACCACTTGAGTACACACCAGGCGTGTTTGCGCGCCACTGACGGAGAAGATCCATGTCCCGACTGACCCTGGGAATCGCATCACTTGTCCTGCTCGCATCCTGCTCGCCGGCCGTGTCTTCCGACCCGCCCCGTGACATGGCGGCTGAGGTCGCCTCGCTGAGCGAGGCCGCAATTGCATACCATGCTGCCGCCACAGCCAAGGACGCTGCAACGGTCGTCGCGAGCTACGATTGGGATGCCGTGATGGTGCCCCCGAACGAGTCGCTCGTGGAAGGAATCACTGAAGTGCAGTACTACCGGTTCGGCTTCATCTCCACCCCCGGCGTCTCCCTCGATTTCGAACTCCTGAGGGTAGAGGTCTCTGAGAACGGCGACATGGGATGGACGCTAGCGGAAGGCGATATCACGATCGAACAGGACGGCGCCGAGCCGGGTCAGGATCTCGTGCGTGACTTCCACGTCTGGTCGAGACAGCCAGACGGGCGCTGGACAGTGGTCGTCGACGTATGGAATTCGGGAATGCCTACCGGGTAGCGGGATGCGGTCGCCCCGTCAGCGACTGCACGGCTCTTCGACTATTCCGGTCGGACGGACGTGAGAGAAAGGCCCAGCTTGAGGTAACAACCTCAAGCTGGGCCTTTGTTGTAGTGGCGAACGGCCGAACCCCTACCTCATCGGTCGGGCTGTTCGCTAATCAGTCGAGCCGCACGGTCAGCCTTGATCTTCTCCATCCCGTCTTCATCGAGATGGGTTATGGCAAGCCATGTATGCGACATCTCGTCGGCCGTGCGATCGCCAATACCCACCCACTGGTCGGGGTCCGGGTTGTACCGGTTGTTCTCGGTGTTGTCGTACCAACCGGTCACGATCAACTGGTCACCTACTTCCAGTAGCGGCGCAACGTCGTCTTCGTAGATGTGGCTGTGGTGCCACAGAGCACTCCAGTTCGAAACCATGCTCACCGTTTCCCGTCGGCCATTTGCTCGCAGGACCTGGAGCGACATCGCAACCAGTCGCGTGTGACCGTGCGGCTGGAAACTGTCGATTCGCACCGGGGTGTCGAACGAATGGAAACCTTGAGTCATCAGCGTTCCGTGAGGAGCGATGTCATACCCACGGCCGCCGTTCAGGAAATACAAACTCAGCGTCTGGTCGTATTTTCCTTCGTATTCCTCCGGATGGAACCAGATTCCGATCTCAACCTGATCGTCCACGAGGTCCACGCCGTTCGGCCAGTAGTGAATGTCGAACGCAACGTCGGAACCGGCGGGAGCCCTCCGGCACGCACCCTCTGGCACAATCTCGCCGACCTTCCCAAGGGCGTACTCCGAGAGTCGGCCTGCGCTTTGACCGTCGACCCGGAAAGACGAGTTGGCGTGGTGAGCCACAGCCCGCCCTTCGATCGAGGGCTTAGTCTCAATGGCCATGATGCACCGATCGTCCGTGATCCCGGTCGGAACCAGAGGCCGCCACCAGCGGTCCTGACCGACCTCAGGAACGTCGTAAGGGTCCGACCTGATGATCAAATCCGGCTCACCGAACTGCCCTGCCAAACCGAACTCGGCGGGGTCAGGCCACTCGACAGGCGCCGGCAAATCCGCAGGGTCGCCCTCAGGCGAGCCAGCTGCGACCCAGGCCGTGATGGTCGCGATATCTTCCTCGCTCATCCGCCAGTCTTCCTTGAGATCCTGAATGCCGACATCCGTGTCGTACTGATACGGAGGCATGTCCCGGCCCTCGACCATGCGGCTCATGCGGCGAGCGTAGCGTCGTGCATCCTGATACGTCATGAGCGACATCGGCCCGATGGCGCCCGGCTGGTGACAAACCTGGCAGTTCGCCTGCAAGATGGGAGCGACGTCCCGCGTGAAGGTCAGCTCCGCCGACGCATCCGGACTCGGCCCAGTCATCTGCTGGGCAGCGAGTTCACCTGTATGGCCGGCCCCGAGGGTCACGAGAAGGGCTAGTACGCCCGTCGTAACACTCTGCGGCATCGACCGATGGATGGACATTTGCATGGTCAACTCCTCTCAAGACTCACTGGGCTTGTCCGCGATGGACCGGACCCTAATCCATAATACTGCCTGCTACTCGTTCACGCTCACGACTACGTATCCATTCGACCAGCAGCACTGCTGACCGGGCATACTATCCGGAGCGCCGAAGTTGTCGATACGGATCCGGATCACGTACTCACCTGGCGTGTCGAACGTCGCCGTGAATTGTCCCCGATTGGCCAGCGGCCCTTCGTTGGGGATCGGGACGACATCCGTGGTATTCACCGGCCCTGGGCCGAACGGGCGAGCCCGTCCGCGCGCCGGCGCGGCGTTTGCCGGTGCCTCTAGCATCGACTCAAAGGCGATCATGCCGCCGACAGGTCCCTGGTGCTTCCAGAGGGTCATGTTGACCAGACCGAGGTCGCGCTCGCCGCGGTCCTCCGCCCAGAAACGAACCTCTACTGGCTCTCCGACCTTGGTGGTCAGAACCTCGGGATGCTCGACACCTCCGATACCCCAGCCCGCTAGATCCTCTTCGCTGAAGCGAATGCCGGGACG
Source organism: Longimicrobiales bacterium (assembly GCA_028823235.1). Classification (NCBI taxonomy): domain Bacteria; kingdom Pseudomonadati; phylum Gemmatimonadota; class Longimicrobiia; order Longimicrobiales; species Longimicrobiales bacterium. The sequence goes on from JAPKBW010000001.1 coordinate 203,414, forward strand.
GAGCGAGCCCGCGGCCATCGCGCCACTGCTCAGCTCATAGGCGCCCTTGATGATCGGGCCGGGTGATTCCAACCTGCCCGGGACGCGGGTCGTGTAGCCATCGGTCGTCACGGTCCACCATACGTCACCGTCGAAATCGGCCGGAACCACCACGCCGAAGGCGCCCCGTTCGCGTGGCCCTCCGAAGCCTGAGTACCCGACGACCGGAAACGTAGTTGGCTGACCGCCGTCAAACTCCGACGGCTCAATGAAGTTGTCCTCGCCGAGTGCGATCTCGATCAAGTCTGAGTCATTTCGGTTCAGAAAGCCGAACGACAAGGTGTAGGTGCCGTCCGCGTTCGGGTAGAAACCGTCGAAATAGGGTGCGACGAAGTTCTCGTTCGCGTTGGAGGGGGCCAGCGGAAACTCCCGCTGCGTCCAGTCCTGGGCGTCGGCACCTACCGTCAGAGTGGCCGCACACACCACGGTGAGCGTCAGGGTGGTCTTGAGTCGCGTCACTTGGTCCTCCTCACTGCTGTTCACCTGCTCGCAGGAAAGCTTAAGGATTGCAAGGCGATCCGAAAGGTGCGCGGACGCGGTGACCCACTGAGCTAACGGCGCATAGTGTCCATCGGCATGTCCGCTGCGTCGTCCATCGGCATGTCCATCGCTCCCCCCATTGGCATCTCCACTCCCATCTCCGCCAATCGCTGCATCTCGCGGAGCCCCTCCACCAGAGAATCAGGCACGAGCGTCCATGTGTAGTCGATGACGAGTTTGACCTCGTCCTCGCTGAGCGGAGACTGCGGCATCGCCGGGGGCACGCCCGTGCGGATAATCCTGACGAGCTGATCCTCGGCATGGTGTCCGAGGTGCTCAAGGAGACTGGGCGGCTCTATGGGCAGGCTTGCCGCCATCGGACCGTTCCCGAGCCCAAGTTCCCCGTGGCACATCGCACAGTTTCCTGCGTAGAGCGCCTGACCTTCACTTACTTCGACGACCTCACGGTCCTCCGCCCCCCCGCAGGCGGTGAACGACATGGCGACACCGGCCAAGGCCGCGACGCTCCGAGACCAGATCGCTGTTCGTCTCATCAGTTCCTCGCTCGGTTCGTCAATTCCACACGGTCTTCCTTGGCGGCTACGGCTTTGCCGAGTGCACCAGCACGGCGGTCACCAAAATGACGACAGCGGCAAGGGACACCTCCCATACACCACGGCGCCCAACCACTTCGGCTCCCTGCTCCGTGTCGCAGAGGGGCAGACCCCGTCTCCAGTTCAGGAAGCCAAGGCCAAAAATCACGAGAGCCAGTGCGACCTTCGCAGACAAGAGGCGCCCATAGGTCAGTGTCCACAGATCGGACACTGCATGCAAATGCTTCCACGCCAGTCCCGCGCCCATCGCCACGAGCGTGATCCCGCTGACCAACGCCAGAGGTGAGAAGCTTCGGATCTGTGAGGCGAAAATCGCCGGACTGTTCTCCCCACGAACGCGGCCGACTGTCAGGATCACCGCCAGTGTGCCCATCCACACCCCCGCCGCGAGCGTGTGCGTCGCGTCCACGGTCACGGCAAGCGTTCGCGCCGAGTCGACACCCATCGCGTGTCCAGACATGGCGAGCGTTGCCGCGAGCGTGACGACGAGGGGCATAGCCACCGCCCATCCGGCGCTCAGAACGACCGGGGCCTCCGGCTGTGCCGCCTCAGAGGTACTGCGACTTTTTCGACCCGCCAGCCACAAGGCCACGGCGAGCAGGGTCAGAACTGCGCCCTGGGCGATCCAGACGGAACCCCAAAAAATTTCAAAGAGCAGGAACGAGACGTCGTCCCGCAGGGGAACGAAGGGATCTCGAAAGCCCATGACCTGCACGACCAGCCGCAGGGTCCACGCTACGAAAAGAACGCCTGTCGAAATCAGGCCGAGCGAGGCGACCCGTTGTTCTATACGCGTGATGGTTGTCGCATTTTCTGCGGCCAGCACCTTTAGCGCGCGAGGCATGACCAAGACCCGCCAGGCGACGCACCCCACGACCACTGTGGTACCGCTGAAGAGGAGCCACTGCTGGAACGTGGTCAGCGCAGTAATCAACGCCCGACAACGTCGAAGGTGAACGAACCCCGCATCACATGGCCATCGTCCGCAATGCAGCGCCATTGAATGACATACTTCCCTCCAGACAGCCCGGCAGCGATCTGAACCGAGAGCTGCCTTGGATCCTCGGAGTCGGCCTCCGGCGGACTGCTCCGAATGAGCTGGCGGGAGGAGTTCACAACGCGGATCGAAGCGCCACGCATGAGCGGAGCCTCAGAAAAGAAAAGGCGGACCTCGCTCACTTCGCCGTCCAGGACTTCCTCGTCGGCCGGCGTCGAGGCATCGAGCGTGATGTGCGGGGCCACGTGTGGGATCACGGAAGCTGACCTCGCCGTCCCAGCAACCAGCAGAACCAAGCCGAGGGCAGTGAGCGCTACCCGGCGCGTTCGTTCAACGATATCTCGACGACTCATCCCGTTTTTGCGTCCCGGCGTGTCCGGTTGCTGCCATGATTCTCTTCGGCCATCATGGGCCTGCCCCCTTGGTGCAACAACCCCCGACGCTCCAGCCTCGGAGAAGGTCGACTTCCGCATGCTCATCAGGACCACACCTGCGTTTCTTGCAGCCCTCGTTCTCGCCCCGATCGCTGTCCAGCCAGTGACAGGACAGGACTCGGGTGATCTCGGACGCGCGGAAGCACTCCAACGGCTCCAGCCAGATCTGTACGACCTCGTCGTGCGACTGGAGCGAGCGCATGGTGTGCTCCTCGGCGAACTCGCCCGAGAGGGACAAACGGTTCGTGAGAGTGGCGGCGACGTGCCGACTTTCGGCTTCGAGTTCGACATGGTCGACCGCTTGACGTTTCTGGTCCAGGCCGAGGGAACCTCTGAAGAGGAAGCAGATGCCGCAGAGTCGGGATACGCGGCCCTTGGTCCACGCGGTGCGGAGATCGTCCGGTGGGGTCAGGCATTCCAGAGAGAGGTGATATCGATTCTGGCCGATCCCGATATTAAGGATCAAGCCGCTGCTTTGGCGGACGCGGTGACCCGCTACCGGAGTCGACCCGAAGCCGCGCTGCCCAACGTGCCGAAGAACATGGACATCCTCTACGGCCATGAATACGCCCTCGGCTTCCGGTCCGGGTACGCTGACCTCACCGGTCTTCTCTGGGCCGGCCATTGGCTTCGGCTGGCAGCGACCGAGCCGTTGACGGACCTCGATCCCGGACCTGCGCGTGATGCAGGTATCGACACCGTCACCACGCGCTATCACGCCAAGCTTAGCTACGGCGAACCCCCGCAGTTCTTCCCCAGCGAGATTCCTCTGGCCCCTGCGATCGCGCCCGGGTTCATCTGGCTCAGTCCAGAGGCCGCGATGATCTGGGACAACCTGAGCATGTTACTGGAGGTACTGGCCGACGTGCTTGCGTCGCCTGAGACATCAGACGTGCAGGTAGCCACTGCCGCGACTATTGATTTCTTCATGGACCCGGAAGCGGCGGTTACGGACCAGGATGAGTGGGAAATCATGGCGCTGCGGCACGGAATCTTCTTCCAAGGCGGCTACCCACTCACACTCATGCTCGAGAATGAGCGCAATGCCGACGGGCACGCTGCGCATCTGTCGGGCGGGGGTGGAGGACTAGTCTCCATTCCGGGAATGCCGAGAGGGTGACGGCGTCCCAGAGCCCCAGCGATGGACGCCGGGCAACGCCCGGCCTGGTTCTCGCACTGGGGGCCGGCGTCTTGGGACTCGGTGCCTGTGCGGACGCCGAGCCTGAGCTTCCGACGGCGCTCGATGCGGTCGTGTTCGACACCCTGTTCGTGATCGGCGCAGCATCCGGAGAGCCGTGGGAAGCCTTCGAAGGCCTGTGGGACATCGAGGCCGACGCAGACGGGCGACTGGCAGTGCTCGACCTCGGCGGACCGGCGATACACATCTTCGACGCCCAAGGTGAGCACGTCGGGTCCATCGCCGAGACCGGCCTTAAGGCCGGACAACTGGACGGCCCTTTGGCGATCGCATGGCGTGAACCAGGAGATCTCCTTGTCTGGGACCCAGGCAGCTCATGGGTCTCACAATTTTCCGTCGGCAGTTCGTCGATCCAGTTCGTCGACCGGTGGCGGGCCTTCGCGTTTGGTGAGACAGGGTTCTGCGCCTCGGGGGACCGGACCTATCTGAGCTACTGGCAGGACGGGACGGTCGTTCACGAAATCGGTGAAGAGGGGATCACGCAGTCGTTCGCTCCCGCTCCAGTGGTGGCAGGAGCAGAGACACTCAGGCCGGATCTTCTAGAGATCGCACTAGAAGAGCTGACACCCTCCGCGCTGCTGTGCACGGCCGCGGGCGTCGTCGACGTCGGCTTCGTACAGTCGATCGTCCGCCTGCACGACGCGAACGGGACGCCCCTCTGGAGCAAGGAGTTCAGGGACCTCAGGCCGATCGTTGCCTACAGCGACGACGGGATCGGACTCGGCCGTGCCTTCGACCCCGAGGGTTCACACCTGCTACGCTCGGTCGTCCCCTGGGGCCGAGGGATGATCCTCGTTCAGCATGAGCTGCGAACCAGTGAATTTGCCGCGGACACTGGCTTCGAAAGGTTCGAATCTCGCCTACTCGACCTTGCCGACGGATCGGAGGTGGATCGGTCGAAATCGTTCCCCTTGGCCCTCACGGCGCAGGGGCGGCACCTGTACTTGGTGCAGGATGATCCCTTCCCGACCGTGACCGTGGTTAAGATCCGCTAGCGGCCCAACAACGCTCAGGGCCGCTCAGGGGTCAACATTGGTAACCAAATCGGCCAACATGGCTGCCACTATCTACTTACCCGTGGCAATCGCTACAGGGCAACGAACCCATTGGAGGCAGTGTTGAAGGTCGGAATACCTACTGAAGTCGAGAACGGTGAGAGACGCGTCGCGACTTCACCCGAGGCGGTCGTACGTCTGATCGAACTCGGTTTCGAAGTTGCCGTGCAGAGTGGCGCCGGTGATGGCTGCGGCATGCCTGATACCATGCTGGCCGAGGCCGGAGCCGAGATCGTCCCCGACGCTGCGACGCTCTGGGCTTCGGCGGATCTGGTGATCAAGGTCAACCCGCCGACGGAAACTGAAGTCGACCTCCTGCACGAAGGGGGGCAGCTGGTCTCGCTGATCTTCCCCGGCCAAAACGAGGCGCTCGTTGGCAAGCTGGGTGACCGAAACGCTACGGTCATCGCGCTCGACTGCATTCCGCGCATTAGCCGGGCGCAAAAGATGGACGTCCTCAGTTCGATGGCGAACATCTCCGGCTACAGGGCCGTGCTCGAGGCCGCCAACGTGTACCCCCGCTACTTCATGCCGCAGATCACCGCGGCGGGAAAGACGCCCCCGGCGAAGGTTCTGATCATCGGAGTCGGAGTCGCGGGTCTCTCGGCGATCGGGGCTGCACGAGGTCTGGGCGGCGAAGTTCGGGCTTTCGACACGCGCCTCGCTACACGTGAGCAAGTGCAATCCATGGGCGCGGCGTTCCTCGAACTCGATTTCGACGAAGACGGTGACGGTGGCGGTGGCTACGGCAAGGTCATGACCAAGGAGTTCATCGACGCAGAGATGGCTCTCTTCGCCGAGCAGGCGAAGGATGTCGACATCATCATCACCACGGCGCTGATCCCTGGCCGGAAGGCCCCCATCCTCATTACGAAAGAGATGGTGGACTCGATGAAGCCGGGTTCGGTCATCGTCGATCTCGCCGCGGCCAACGGGGGCAACTGTGAGTACACCGTGCCTGGGGAGATCGCCACTGTTGCCGATGGCCGTGTGAAGGTCATCGGGTACACCGATCTCACTTCACGGCTGCCCAGCCACGCTAGTCGATTTTTCAGTTCGAACGTCGTCCATCTTCTGGATGACATGGTCGGTGAAGAAGGCTTCCGCATCGACGAGGAAGACGAGGTCGTTCGTGGAGCGCTCGTCTTGCGAGATGGTGAGATGAAGTGGCCTCCACCGGCATTAGCACGGCCCGAACCTCCGGCCGCGCAGGCTGATGAGTCGTCGGTCGAGAAGGCTGGCGAGAAACTGCCAGCCCCGGTCGCGAGCAGTAGCGTCGCTGCCCCCAAGAAGGAGACTCCAGCTGCTTCATCGGCGGGGCGCAACATCGCTACCGCGGTCGCAGCCGTCGCCTTGGCTTTGCTGGGGATGTACGCACCGACCGATTTCCTGCAGCACTTCACGGTGTTCGTGCTGGCGGTATTCGTCGGCTGGCAGGTTGTCTGGAGCGTCACAGCCGCATTGCACACTCCGCTGATGAGCGTCACCAACGCCATCTCGGGGATCATCATCGTTGGAGGCCTGCTCCAGGCAGGCAGCGGTGAACTCGACCTCGCCGGTATCCTCGGCGCTCTCGCGATTCTCTTCGCCAGCATCAACGTGGTCGGCGGCTTCGCCGTGACTCGACGAATGCTCGAAATGTTCAAGCCGAGGAGCTCGACATGATGGGCCTGCTCGTAGTGGCCTATCTCACGGCCGCAGTGCTCTTCATCCTCAGCCTGGGCGGCCTCAGTCGACAGGACACCGCCGCCCGTGGAAACGTCTACGGCATGGTCGGGATGGCGATCGCCGTAGCTGCTACCGCACTCATACCGGCAAGCGCGGACTTCGCGGTGCAGTTTTCACCCGCCCTGATCGGATCGCTCGTCGTGGGTGGCGCCATCGGCTTCACGCTGGCGGCCCGCGTTGGCATGACGTCGATGCCTCAGCTCGTGGCGATGCTCCACAGCTTCGTCGGGCTGGCCGCCGTTCTCGTTGCTTACAGCACCTATCTGAACCCGGCCATGGGGCACGCGGCAGAAGGCGCGGCCTCGATCGTACACGGGACCGAACTCTGGCTGGCCGTATTCATTGGCGCACCAACCTTCACCGGCTCAATCATCGCCTGGGCGAAGCTCGATGGTCGTATGTCGGGGACGCCACTGCTATTGCCGGGTCGCCACTGGTTCAACCTGATCTCACTGCTGACCTGCATTGGGCTGGCTGTGCCGTTCATGCAGGCGCCGGGCATCGAAGGCCTGCCGTACCTAGGCATCATGACCGCGATCGCCTGTGTGCTTGGCGTGCACCTCGTCATGGCGATCGGTGGGGCCGATATGCCAGTCGTCGTCTCACTGCTAAACAGTTACTCCGGGTGGACCGCGGCCGCAGCCGGGTTCATGCTCGGCAACGACTTGCTGATCGTTACGGGCGCGCTCGTGGGTAGCTCGGGCGCCATCCTCAGCTACATCATGTGCCAAGCCATGAACCGCTCGATCTGGGGCGTGGTCTTCGGGGGCTTCGGGACGGGCGACAGCAAGCCCGCGGCCGCCCCAGTCGATCCGGACGACCAGGGCGATGTTGTTGCCATGGCGGCAGAAGAACTGGCACGGCAGATGGCCGACGTACGCCGCGTCGTAATCGTTCCCGGTTATGGCATGGCGGTCGCGCAGGCGCAGTACATCGTCCGTGAGCTCACATCCAAGCTCAAGGAGCGCAACGTCGACGTGCGCTACGCCATCCACCCGGTGGCAGGGCGCCTTCCCGGTCATATGAACGTGCTGCTGGCCGAAGCAGGCATCCCGTACGACATCGTCCTCGAGATGGACGAGATCAATGACGACTTCTCGCGTACGGATCTCGTCCTGGTGATCGGTGCGAACGACATCGTGAATCCGGGTGCCCTGGAAGACGAAAGCAGCCCGATCTACGGAATGCCTGTCTGCGAGGTCTGGAAGTCGGATCTCGTCGTGGTGTTCAAGCGCTCGATGGGTACGGGATACGCCGGTGTACAGAACCCGCTCTTCTTCAAGGAGAACACGCGGATGCTGTTCGGTGATGCCAAGGAGTCCGTGACCAAGCTGGTCGCGGGGTTGTAGGCGGGCGGGATAGTTTCAGTGCGAAACAGTAGGTCCTCCTGAAACTCCCTCCCGGAGCCCACCATCTTTTCTCTGCGATCGTCGTCCATCACGCTCGTGATCCTTCTCGCGGCTGCGTCCTTCGGGTGTTCTGAAGGGAACAAGGGTCTCTCTCTTGAGCAGGCACTCGATAGCCTGAACGTCGATGCGTTTCTGGAGAGAATGGCCACGCTCTCCAGCGACGAGATGGCCGGACGCCGCCCCGGCACCGCCGGCTTCGATTCCGCCGCAGCTTATGTCGTCCGCGAGGCCCGGGCGCTAGGGCTCCAGCCCGGCGGGGTAGATGGGACGTATCTGCAGCCCATCCTCTTCCGCAAGTCCGAGACAGACCTGGCCGCCGCAGCGTTTTCGGTGGGAGGAGATGCGCTCGAACTGGGCCATGACTTCTCGGTGTCGCCGCGCATCAGCGGCACGGAAACCGACCTCGAGGCACCGATGGTCTTCGCGGGCTTTGGGATCAGCGCGCCGGACCTCGGATACGATGACTTCGAGGGAATCGACGTGGAGGGCAAGCTCGTAGTGGTAATCAGTGGTGCGCCAGATTCTTTCGGCTCTCTGGAGCGTACTGTTCTTTCCGCGAGCAAAGTCCGCGACGCGGAGCTGAGGGCGAGAGGAGCGGTCGGTGTCGTCGTGGTCCAGCCCGACGGTGCCCGCCTTTCCTCTCGAGCCGGCACTGGGTTCGTGGTGCCTGACACCGAGATCGACCTGGAGCCGGGTGGTGAAGAGCTCGGCGCCTCGCTGGTGGTCCGACGCAGCCTCGTAGCAGGGTGGATGGGGGGCGCGGGACAGGACATCGAGTCGGTGCACGCTCGGATCCTTGCCGGGGAGCCCAGCTCCTTCGACCTGAGCGCCATGGTTCGATTGAGGGCTCGGTTCATACATGAGTCATTCGAAAGCGCCAACGTGGCGGCCCTGCTCCCGGGGTCTGACCCGAAGCTCAAAGATGAGTACCTGGTCGTGACTGCCCACCTCGACCACCTGGGCATCGGTTCGCCCGTGAGCGGGGACTCGACCTACAACGGGACCCTGGACAACGCATCGGGCTCAGCGGCGATCCTCACGCTGGCGTCGGCGCTCAGCCAGATGGAGCCGCCCCGCCGGTCGGTGCTCTTCCTCTGGGTCACCGCGGAAGAGTTGGGAATGCTCGGCTCCGAGTACTTCACGCGGTTTCCGACAGTGGCTCCCGGACGGATCGTAGCGAATCAAAATATCGACGGGGTCATGGGCATGATCGCCGCGGCTTCAGACGTTCTCGCCTTCGGATACGAGCACTCCAACCTCTCGGATGCCGTCGACTTTGCAGTGGCCCGAACAGGCACCCCCGTCAGTCCAGACCCTACTCCTGAAGAGAACTTGTTCATACGGAGCGACCAGTACGCTTTCGTCCGTGAGGGCATTCCAGCCATCTGGGTGCAAGCCGCACGAAGCAGTGTCGATCCCGCCATCGATGCACAGGCGGAACTCGACCAGTGGATCGTCGACCGGTACCACAAGCCCATCGATGACAATCAACAACCCAAGGACCTCGACGGGGTCAGGGCCGAACTTCGGTCCAATCTTCTGGTCACCTACCACATTGCGAACGAGATGGAGGCCATTCAATGGGATGAGAACAGCTTTCTGTACCGGCTAAGCCACCCACGCTGATGAGCCACTCGCACAAGTGATACCCAGCCTTGCCACAATTTTCTCGGGGCCCTTCGCGCCGCAAACAATTCGGTCAAAAGGTCTGAGCGCTAGACCCATCCAGTCCCTTGATTGACCCTTGCCGGCCTCTGAAAACGCCGGCTACTCTGATGTTCTCCCTTCCGGGCTCGGCACGCCTTCGCGGTCGACGCTCGAGTACCTCTCTCTGTAGAGAATCGCCGCGTGAGTATTTTCCGTATTCGTAGTCCTTGGATCGCTCTGGCTGTAGTTGCCACAGCCCTCTCGTTGGGCGCCCCCACCCCCGCATCGGGCCAAGTGGATGAAGCGCTCTTCCAGTCGATGAGCTATCGCAATATCGGCCCCTTCCGTGGCGGTCGGGTGACGACGGTCACAGGTGTTCCAAACGACACCTACACGTTCTATATGGGTGCAACCGGTGGGGGGGTGTGGAAGACGACGGACGCGGGAACTTCCTGGCAGAACATCTCAGACGGTTTCTTCAATACAGCCGGCATCGGTGATATCGTCGTGGCCCCGTCGGATCCGAACGTGATCTACGTGGGCACAGGAGAATCCCCGGTCCGGGGCGTAAAGACGTCCCATGGGGACGGCATCTATAAGTCTACCGATGCGGGCGCGACCTGGGCTCACGTCGGGCTCGAGGCCACGCGACACGTCGGGGCCATGTGGGTGCACCCTGAGAACCCCGACGTGATCTACGTTGGAGCTCAGGGTAATCCGTGGGGGCCGAACGAGGAGCGAGGCATGTATCGCTCGACGGACGGCGGCGAGAGCTGGGAGCGAATCCTCTACGTCAGCGAGGATGCCGGAATCGTCGATCTCTCGGTGAGCGCAGAGAACCCTCGCTTCATGATGGCGACCTCATGGGATTTCCGACGCCGCCCGTGGGTCGTGAAGAGCGGAGGCCCGGGTTCAGGAGTGTGGAAGACGATGGACGGAGGCGACACATGGCGCGAAATCGACGCCGGCCTGCCGGAGCTGAAAGGCAAGATCGGGGTCTCCATCTCCCCGGCCGACCACAACGTCGTTTACCTCGCGATCGAGGCCGTCCCGGGAGAAGGTGGCGTGTACCGATCGGACGACGGGGGAGAGTCGTTTCGGCACGTATCGGACGACGCCACGACGTATGCCCGTGCTTGGTACTACATGCACATCATCGCGGACCCTCAGGATCCGGACGAAGTGTGGGTGCTGAATTCTGGAGCGATGAAGTCCATCGACGGTGGACAGAGCTTCGCTCGGACGCCGGATAGCCACGTTGACCACCATGACCTCTGGATCAATCCGGAAGACACGGACGTCATGATCAACGGAAACGACGGCGGTGCGTCGGTGACGTTCAACGGGGGCAACACCTGGTCGACCCTCATGAATCAGCCGACGGCTCAGATGTACCGGGTGATGACCGACAACATCTTCCCGTACAAGGTCTACTCGGGACAGCAGGACGCGAGTGGAATCGTCACCGAGAGTCGTACCTTGGGGGGCGGAATCGGCGAACACCATTGGCAGACGATCCGCTCGGGCGAGTCGGCCACCGTGGGTCTCGATCCTGAGAACCCACGCTTCGTCTACAGCACCTTCTTCGCGTCCTTCCTGGGCGAGTGGGATGCCGAGACGCGGAACTACCGCATGGTGCGTCCCTATCCGGAACGCGTGACCGGAGAGCAGCCGAAGAATCTCAAATACCGCGCGAACTGGAACGGACCGGTCTACGTCTCGACGCACGATCCTGACGTGATCTACTACGGCTCCCAGTACCTCATGAAGTCCACCGATCGAGGGAATACGTGGGAGGTATTGAGCGAGGACCTTACCCGTAACGAAGTCGAGAAACAGGGCGAAGGTGGGTACCCGATCTCGAACGAGCAGATCACTGCGGAGAGCTACAACAACGTCTTCAATATCGAAGAGTCACTCATTCAGGAAGGCCTGATCTGGATCGGCTCTGATGACGGGCTCGTCCATGTGACCCGAGATGGAGGCGTGACGATCGAGAACGTGACGCCCGAGGGCGTGCCGGAGAGCATCATCAACGTGGTAGAGCCCTCGCCGCACGATCCGGCCAAGGCGTACTTCGCCGCAGCCGGCTTCAAGATGAACGACTTCACACCCTATCTCTTTCGGACGAACGACTACGGGCGGACGTGGGAGAAGATCGTAAATGGGATCCCTGAAAACACCTTCGCTCGGTCGATCCGTGAAGACCCCGACCGCGAAGGCCTCCTCTACACGGGGACCGAGAACGGCTTATTCGTCTCCTTCGACGACGGGGTGAATTGGCAGCCCTTCGATCTTAATCTTCCCGAAGTCCCGATTACCGACCTCAGGATCCGCCAGCAGGACCTGGTCGTCGCCACACAGGGACGTTCTCTGTGGATTCTCGATGATCTGACGCCGCTGCATCAAATCTCTGACGCGGTCGCGTCTGCCGGCATGCACCTGTATGACCCTCGTGACCCCTACCGGACGATCGCGAGCGGCTACTACGCCGAAGGTGGGCCTGGCGAGAACCCTCCGGCCGGGCTCCAGGTCAATTATGTCCTAGGCGATGCCGTGGCGTCGGACGTACCCATGTCAATGGAGATTCTCGATTCAGCTGGCCGAGTCGTCTTCGCAGACCACGCGCCGGACGAGCGACCGGACTGTGAGGCTTCGCCTCGCCCTCGGAGGCTCCGCCGGAGCGCCGGAGCGAATCGATGGAGTTGGGACATGAGCATAGGTCGCTTCGCCTGCATTGAAGAGATTACCAATACGTCTCGGAACCTGTCGGCATATCCGGCGACACCCGGCCGATATACTGCGCGGCTGACGGTCGGCGCCGAGGTTCAGAGCCAAGACTTCAAGATTCTCATCGATCCTCGCCTGGTTGGAATCGCCGCCGACCCGGTGGCAGAGTACGAGGAACTCGACCGCATCTCCGCGTCGATCTTCGAAAGCGCACAGGCCATGGAGCGAGGCGTCATGGCGCTACAGCGTGCGCTCGGCCAGGTAGAGTTCGCACTTGGCATCGCAGAATCTGGGGCCGTCGTGGAGGGAGGCGTCGCGCTGTCGGCGACAATCGACGGATGGGTCGAGAAGATTCTTCAGAAGCGTCTCGAGACGAGTCAGAACAACTACATGTTCGAGGCCCGACTCCTCATGAAGTACAAAGACTTCCTCGGGCGAATCGGCGGTGCAAACATCCCGGTCACAGTCGGTGTTCGTGACGTGACGCGGGACTATCAGGCCGAGTGGGCCGAGCACGAAGCCGAGCTTCAGCGCATCCTGGCCGAAGACATACCAACGTACAATCAGATTCTCCGAGCGGCCGGACTGCCCGAGATCTACCTGCCCCGCCCCGTGACTTGAGGATCGCACGAGAGTCTGTTCCTTCACGCCCTCCCGAGGCTAGCCCTCTTGAGGCCCCGAGCGGGACGCACTCACGACCCATCCGGGCGCTGAAGCAGATCCGCCATCGGGTACACCTGTCCGTTCGTTACGACGAAGCGGACATCCCGGACCGCGCGAATGTCCTCCAGCGGGTTGCTTCCGAATACGACGAGGTCGGCGAGCATACCCGGCCGCACAGCGCCGAATTCCGCCCCGTAGCCCATAGCCTCGGCGGGGATAGACGTCGTCGCTCGCATCACGTCCACGGGATCCATTCCGCCGTAGCGCGTGAGTACCTCCATTTCTGCGACCAGCGACAGTCCGGGAGGACCGAAGTCGGTGCCTACAACGACCACACCTCCCTGCTCGACGACCCTGCGCGCCAAAGATCCCATTTCGCTCACCATGCGCCGCACGGTCTCGGGGTCGCCCCCGCGGCGGCCTCGGCCCGTGCTCGCCGGAAACGCTTCGAGTCGCGGGTCCTGGAGGAGGGACGGGTCATCTCCGGCGAGCAGTCCGAATCCGCCATACAGTCCCACGGTCGGTGTAATCGACATCCTCGAGCGGGCGAGTAGCTCAACGACGTCCTGATAACTCCGATTTAGCTCCGACACTTTCGTCGAGTACCCTCGACGACTTGTTCCGCGCACGTGCTCGACGCCGTCGGCACCGTAGGCCACCCCCGGGTAGAGTTCGTGCGACGTCACAGACATCCCGAGCGCATGGGCCTCTGAGATGACACGACGCTGCACTGCATCGGGAAGCCGCACATATGTCTTCACGAGATCGTACTCGAGCGCCGCTGCTCGCTGCATCTCGAGTTCCACCTGCCCAATCGCGCCCATCGACGCTCCACCGCCATAGTAGATGCGGCTGCCGTCCATCGAGTTCCCGGTCGCGAAAATGCGGGGTCCGATGCGACGGCCCGACTCGATCGACTCCTTCGCCTCGGTCATGTCGTATGGGTCGGCCGACACCCGGCGGATGGTGGTCACGCCGTAGGACAGCCAGTTCCTGCCAATGGACTCGCCCTCGCCGAGTCCGCCGTGGGTGTGCATTTCGATGAGGCCGGGTGAGAGCACGCCGTCCGACGCATCGACGACTCGCTCCTCGTCATGCAGAGCCGGGTCATGCGGCCCCACGCGGACGATCCGATTGCCCTCGACGACCACATCGACATTGCGCTCGAGCTGGGCCGAAACTCCATCGAAGAGCGCTCCGGCATGAATGACCGTCCTGTCCTGCGGGACCGTTCGCGTCCAAGTAAGCGGCACCAGGATATCCTCGATGCTGCCGCTTTCCAGCCAGACACGTCGGAGGCGATCGGTTGTGAGGTACACGATCGAGTGAGAGTCGCCGGCCCAGGAGAGATCCGACGTCGTCTCGTTGTTCAGGCGTTGTGGCGGGCCCAGTGGGTCGCCCGCGTGTGTCACAGGCATCACCCAGAGGACGCCGTTTGAAACGTATGCGAGCCGGTCGCCATCCGGAGACCACAGCGGTCCGTCTGTGGAGCGTGTCCCAACTGACTGGTTCGGGAGGAAATCCAGCCAGCGCTCGTTCGCCTGGCGCGGCAGAGCGAAAAAATCGTCCGGAGCGTCGTCGCTGTCCTCTTCGGCCGCGGGCCGGGCGATCCGAATGAGGAGCGCCTTGTTGACGCCCTCACGGAAACGGCTCGAATACGTCCAGAGTGCGGACACCCCGATCTGGGTCCCGTCGGGAGACCAAGTCGGACGCCCGGGATTGTTGAGGCCGCTACGCACAGTACGTGCTACTCCAGACTCGACCGAGGCGACGCGGAGGCCAGTCTCGCTACCGGTCCCGCCCGTGTAGGCGATCTCGGCCCCATCCGGTGACCACACAGGGCCGCTGCCACCGTCCTGGGTGAGTTGGCGTGCGCGCCCCGTCTCCACGTCGTGGATCCAGACGTCGACGGCACCCCCACGGTCAGTCCCGAAGGCGAGACTTTGTCCATCTGGCGACCACATGGGATCGACCTCAACCCATGGGTCGTCAGTCACCCGCTCCGGCTCACCACCGATCGGCATGATCCAGAGGTCGCCGAGCGCAGTGAACGCGACACGCGTGCCGTCTGGGGACACCGAGGGTGACAGGATGCCGCGGACCGGCGCTGGTCCAGACGCCTCAAAATTCCTCAACGTCTTGCGATAGGCGGGCCGCTCGAGCGTGACCGTCGCGCTGAACGGCACATCAACAGAAGTCCCGCCGGACGTGGGGCGTGCACGCACATTCCCGTCGGCCGTATAGAGCAGATGTCCGTCCGCACGCCAGGAAGGCCGGAACGGGAAGACGTCCTCATCCTGATCACTGACGACGGATCCTCCGGTAGCGCCTCCCGATGCAGCTACGATGTGTAGCGAGCTGCTCCCGTAAGTCTGACTGCTGTACGCGATGCGGGTGCCGTCGGGGCTCCAGGACGGAGCGAAGCCGTCCGCGGCGCCGAGGTCGACGATGCGTTCCACGCCCCCCTCCCCCGATCGAACCCAGAGCCCCGCCTCACTTCCGTCCGTCACGTACGCGATGCGGCCGTCGGGGCCATACGCTGGCCCGTACTCGTTGCCACCGCCTTCGGTGATCCGCCGTACCTCTCGGCGAACGCTCGATACTTCCCAGAGGTCGTACGTGCCCGCCCGGTCCGAGGAGAACGCGACACGAGATCCGTCCGGTGACCAGTGAGGCTCACGGTCATCAAACGGACCGGAAGTCAGACGCGAGAGACCCGTGCCATCAGCGCCGACGACCCAGATGTCGTAGTCGCCATCCCAGTAGGCCTGAAACGCGATCCACTGCCCGTCCGGCGACCACGTCGGCTGCCGCGCATCACCGAACGGATCAGTGAGCGCAGTCGCCTCACCACCATTCGCCGGCAGCGTCCAGATCCGCCCCAGCGCGTCGATGGCGAGCGTGCTTCCATCGGGTGAAAGCGCCGCCGCCATGTTCGTGCCTTCACGAATCGTGACTTCAAAGCCGACCTGGCGTGGTGCATGTGGGACCAGCCCAAGGAGTCCGAGCGCTGAGATGAGCGCGACGCACGCTCTGGTGGAGGTCCGGACGGTCATGAAATGCCTCGTGGCTGGTGGCTTCAGTGAGTCATGTCAGCGCCCGACCGGCTGGCCGATCAGGCGAGAAGGGTCTGCACCCGGCTTCGGCACGTACTTGTCGATCCATGGGCCGCCGAACTGCGCCACATAGAGGTTGCCCTCGGAATCCACGCTCATCTGGTGTGGAAGCGAGAAGCCTCCGCAGGCTCCCGAGTGGTCGATATCGAGCCCTGCGTCCGCGATCGCCGCATCATCCGAACAGGTGAATCCGGGTCGACCGAGTGACGATGCTTCACCGTACGTGCCGAAGTAGTCCAGCAACCGTCCGTCCATATCGTATTTCAGAATCCGGTTCAGCGTCGCATCGAGCACCCAGACGAAGTCGTTGACGTCGACCATGATGGCGACCGGATCCCAGATGTCCGGCCACTCGTCGAGTAGCGTTCCGTCTTCCGTAAAGATCTGAATCCGGTGGTTCCTGCGATCCGACACGTAGATCCGGTTCTCCCTGTCCACGGCGACGCCATGGATTAGATCGAACTGCCCAGGGCCGCTTCCCACCGAGCCAAACTCCGACTGCAGTTCACCCTCTGCGTTGTAGCGTACGATGCGACCGTTCTCGTAGCCGTCACCCAGCAAAAAGTCGCCATTCGGGAGGAAGGCGAGCACCGAATTTTGCCCGAAGTCCAGAGGGCCAGGGTTCGGGTTCTCGCGTGGGGTTGGCCCACCCTCGCTCGGGATCAGATTCGGATCCTCCATGCGCAGTAGTAACTCGCTGCCGTCATTGCTGAATTTGAGGATCGACTCGTGAACACCATTCCCGCCTCTCTCGTCCACCCAGATAGCACGCTCGGGATCGTATGGGTTGATGTAGACCTGATGAGGACGATTGAAGAGTGAGTCCCACTGTGCCCAGTTCTCGGTGATGTTCCCGTCGCGATCAACCGCGACCAGGAAATTCCTGCTACGCTCGTTCTCAAAGCCCTCCTGGGGCTGCCTGTGCTGATCTCCCCACATTACGACCAGGACGCGATCGGGCGTGTCAGGCCAAGCACCTGCAGCGGACCCCCAAGTCCAGGTCGAGTCGTGATCCGGCGCCGGCTTCCACCATCCGGGGACTACGTCATAGGGACCACTCCGGTCGTCTCCGCCTTTGGCGGTCGCACCCAGTCGACCGACGGGCGCGGCGTTTTCGCACGCTATGGCCCCCGCGGCGACAACCAGAGTCATTACTAGGGCGATGCGCTCAAACTTCATGTTTCCTCGCGGGGTGCACGACACGGGTCGGCGGCGGCACCAACGTGGCGCTCCGGTAAGAGCGAACTTGCCGGACACGAATGCGGGAGGCCAGAGCGAGCCTCCGATCTGCGCCGACGATCGGGTCGGGTGGATTCCGCTACCACCCAAACTGTCGATTTACTCTTTCGAAAAGGCCACCTCGCGCAGGTACCGCGCTTCCGACTCGCCCGCCTAGCCGCCCGGCAGGCTCTCGACCAGATCAAGCATCCGCTTTACGTGGTCCGCGGTGGGCAGACGTCCACGTCCGCCGCCAAGGTTGTCCACCATGTGCTCCGGGTCGCCCGTTCCCGGCGCGGCCAGGGTCACCGCCGGATTGGCCACCACGAACTTGAGCATGAACTGCGCCCACGTATGGGCGTCGAACTCGCTCGCCCAGTCGGGTAGTTCGCGGTCTCCGATACGTCCCCACATCCGGCTGCGACCGAACGGCAGGTATACGATGACGCCAATCCCTCGGTCCAGCGCCAGCGGAAGGATCTCTTCCTCGGCCTGCCGATTGTCGATGGCGTAGTCGATTCCGATAAAGTCGATCGGATACTCTCGCATGACCCGGGCGAGTGCTCCGTATTGACCCGCGCTCGTGGTAGTTATGCCCGTGTACCGAATGCGCCCGGACTCCTTGTACTCCTGGAGTACGCCGAGTTGCGTGGGCGGATCGCCCATGTTGTGGACCTGATTCAGGTCGATGACAGGAACTCTCATCCGGTCAAACGAACGCTCGATCTGAGCCCGGACATCGGCCTCATCCACAGAGCCACCGCCACGTCCTGCGACGTTCACCTTGGTCGCCCAGAATAGATCTTCGGCGAAGCCGTCTTCCTCACCCCACTGGCCCGCGTACTCCTCTGATCCACCACCGCCGTATCCGGCGGCACTATCGAAGACCCGCCCCGCACCCTCGGCATCCTTTGCGAGTTCGTGGAGGACCGACCGGTGACCGGTGAGTTCTTCCGCAGTCGAGTTCGTCGAAATCCAGCGACCTCCCAGTCCGATCACAGGTACCTGTTCGCCCGTTGATGGAATCCCGCGCGTGCGGACCGCGCCGGACTGAAGCGCCGCAAGGAGCCGTGGGTTCAGGGAGAGCGCTGCGCCGGCGCCGGCGGTGAGACGAAGCCAATCGCGTCTTGAGACCATGCTATTCCTCATCATTTGGAAGATCGACGGACAGATTGGGGTTTATTTCCTGACGTGACAACACCCGGTGCGCCTCATGCGGCAGCGCCGCACGGTTCGTACCTTGGCTGCCCTTGAGATTTGCGATCACACCGGCTTGGGGTGCCTCGGTCATGAGAATCGGTACTGTTTCCGCGTTCGCCTCGGTCGCGCTCGCGACCGCCCTCGTCTCGTGCGAACCAGGGGGCGACTCCGCAGCCGACATCATCCTCGACGAGGACGACATCGGTGGCGTCGTCACCAGCCCTGCGGGGCCGGAAGCCGGCGTGTGGGTGATCGCAGAAACGGATGACCTCGATACGCGGTTCGCCCGGATCGTCCTGACGGATGATCAGGGCCGATACCTCGTTCCGGACCTCCCGGAGGCCAACTATCGGATCTGGGTACGGGGTTACGGACTGGTCGACTCGCAGCCGGTCCCGGGAACGCGCGGCGAGCTAATGAATTTGACGGCGTCGGTCGCTCGGGACGCTGCGGCCGCAGCCCAGGTGTATCCGGCCGCCTACTGGTATTCCATGATGGGGCTCCCCACCGAGGACGAGGTAGCCGAGCTCGACGGTGGACTCAACGAGTACCTGATGTGGGTGAAGAACATGGGATGCGTGGGCTGCCACCAGCTGGGCAACGAAGCGACCCGGACCCTTCCCTCCTCGCTCGCGGGCATGGAGTCGTCGGAGGAGGCATGGTGGCGGCGCATCTCGTCCGGACAGGCTGGCCAGAACATGTTCGGAATCGCCAACCGCCTCGAGGGGCTCCCCATCAAGTACATGGCGGAATGGACCGACCGAGTCGCCGCTGGTGAGCTTCCTGCGCACGCGCCCGAACGGCCCTCCGGCGTGGAGAGAAACGTTGTGGCGACCGTGCGTGACTGGTCCAGTCCTCAGTTCTACATGCATGATCTCTCGGGAACGGACCGGCGTGACCCAACGGTGAACGGCTACGGCAAACTATACGGCGCTCCCGAACTCAGTACGGACGAGATGCCGATCTTGGACCCGGTCGCGAACACATCGTCTGTCTACGACCTGCCGGTCCGGGACGAAAATACGCCAACGACGAACGAGGCGTCCGTGCTGGCACCCTCTCACTACTGGGGCGACGAGCGGATCTGGGACAGCCAAGCGAACGCCCACAACCCGATGCTTGATCAGGACGGAAGGGTCTGGCTGACCGCGCGGGTCCGTGGCCCTCAGAATCCTGACTTCTGTCGGGAGGGGTCGAACCACCCGTCCGCCATGCTCTATCCGAAGGACATGACGGGTCGCCAGCTCGCCGTGTACGATCCGTCGACGGGCGAGTATTCCTTCGTGGACACGTGCTTCAGCACCCATCATCTCCAGTTCGCGTACGGCGATGACAATATCCTCTGGACGAGCGGCGGCGGTGACGTCGTAGGGTGGCTCGACACCAATCGCTTCCTGCAGACCGGAGACGCCGAAGCGTCCCAAGGCTGGGCGCCTCTCATCCTCGACACCAACGGAAACGGGGAGCAGGACGCCTGGACCGAGCCCGGTGACCGCATGGACCCGGCGCTAGACCAGCGCATCCCCAATGGCTTCTACGCGGTCATGCCCGAGCCTCGAGGCAATGCCATCTGGGGATCCAATGCCTTCCGTTACCCGGGATCGATCACGAGGCTGCTGCCCGGACCCAATCCGCCACAAACGTCGCTTGCCGAGGTCTACACCCCACCCTTACCGGGCTTCGGAATACGAGGTGCGGACATCGACAAAAACGGCGTCGTCTGGGCCTCGCTGGGGAGCGGCCACCTCGGCGAGTTCGATCGCAGCAAGTGTGAGGGGCCACTGAATGGACCGAACGCCACCGGAGACCACTGCCCCGAAGGCTGGACGCTCCACGACCTGCCGGGTCCGGGCTTCGCTGATCTCCCGGAGTACAGTGTCGAATCCAGTTATTACACCTGGGTGGACCAGCACAACTCATTGGGCCTCGGAGAAGACGTCCCTATCGCCACCGGAAATCTATTCGATGGCGTTCACGCCCTCGTCGACGACGAGTTCGTTACGCTCCGTGTCCCGTATCCGATGGGCTTCTACACCAAGGGATTCGAAGGCCGAATCGATGACCCCGGTGCCGGGTGGAAGGGCCGGGGCCTGTGGGTCCCGGAGGGGGGGCGCACACCCTGGCTGAAAGAAAATGGGCAGGGCTCGAAGCCCATTGTGGTGCAATTCCAAGTGAGGCCACATCCGCTGGCGCGTTAGGCCATCGACAGGGACTAAAAGTCGCTCCTCCTAGGCCGAGACCAGCGCCCTAGCTAGGGTCTCAAAATGACCTCGCATCAGGGAAGACCTCCGCCACGCGAGTGCCTTGTTCAATTCGGAACAGGTGCGCCGAATCGAACAAGGCACAGACCGTCACCGCGGTGGTGACCGGCATTCACTGTCATGACCAGAAGCACCGTGATCCCAACTCCCGCCCCAGCCATCTGAACGAGCGTGGCGAGGCTCGTCGCACGCATAGCCCCTAGGTCACAGGCACCTGCAGAATCACATATCGCCAGCGCCTGAGCTCGCAGACAATGGCCATCGGCGAGCAGAATAACATCTTCGCCCTTCAGGTCACCGAGGTCAGACTCCATTGCGACCATAGCGAGATCCAGCTCACCAGCCTCAACCATGGCGGTCGGGTGGTTCGTTCTTCTCGCAGTAGCCGCCTGAGCCCAGGTAAGCACGACCGGATCAACGGCATGATCTGTGCGAGCACGTGGGGAGGCGACCGCGGAATGACCCCTATTCGGATCGTGCCACGCAGCGAGTCCTGCATGGTCTGGGCGGTAGCGATGATCTGGTCCACATTCGCCGCGACCCGACACGCGAGTTCAATCACTCGCACACCCGCCGCAGTCGCGATCACACCCTTGGACGTTCGTTCGAACAGAGCGACTCCGATGGACGGCTTCGGAGCAAACTCAAACGCTAATTATGCCTCACTCAACCATCAGTAATTTGACGTAATATCTCAATTCGCGGACAATTATCGAACGTCGAGATCATTCAACGCACCACGATCAGGAAGACCCATGGACGAACATGCTGGCGAGACCGCAGGCAAATGCCCCGTCATGCACGATGCCGACATACACACGACCGCAGAGGGTACGTCGAACCGCGGCTGGTGGCCGAATCAGCTGGACCTCGCGGTTCTCCACCAGAACTCTCCCGTGTCCGACCCCATGGGCAACGCGTTCAACTACGCGGATGAATTTAAGAAGCTCGACATCGAGGTCCTCAAGAAGGACCTTTTCGAGCTGATGACTACATCGCAGGCGTGGTGGCCGGCCGATTACGGTCACTATGGACCTCTCTTCATTCGGATGTCCTGGCACAGCGCTGGCACCTACCGCACCGGAGACGGCCGCGGTGGCGCGTCCTCGGGGACCCAACGCTTCGCGCCTCTCAATAGCTGGCCCGATAACGGAAACCTCGACAAGGCGCGCCGGCTGCTCTGGCCGATCAAGCAGAAGTACGGCAGCAAGATCTCTTGGGCCGACCTCATGATATTCGCGGGCGACTGCGCCCTGGAGTCGATGGGGTTCAAGCCCTTCGGGTTCGCTGGTGGACGTGAGGACATCTGGGAACCCGAGGCAGACATCTATTGGGGAGCCGAGACTGAGTGGCTCGGTGACAAGAGATATTCTGGTGAGCGTGACCTGGAGAACCCTCTCGCTGCCGTTCAGATGGGGCTGATCTACGTGAACCCGGAGGGGCCGAACGGAGAACCGAGCCCTGTCGCTTCCGGGCGCGATATTCGTGAGACATTCGGGCGCATGGCCATGAACGACGAAGAGACCGTCGCACTCATCGCCGGCGGACACACGTTCGGTAAGTGCCACGGCGCTGGCGATGCCGCGCTCGTCGGCGCAGAGCCCGAAGGCGCCGGCATTGAAGAGCAGGGCCTCGGCTGGAAAAACAGCTTTGGCAGCGGCGTGGGCGTCGATGCGATCACCAGCGGAATCGAGGGCGCGTGGACTCCGACGCCGACCCAGTGGGATCACAGCTACCTGGACACCCTGTTCGGCTACGAGTGGACTCTCGTGAAGAGTCCCGCCGGAGCCTGGCAGTGGATTCCGACCGACCCTGCCGCAGCGCAGGCGGTACCAGATGCACACGATCCGTCGAAGCGGCACGCACCCATCATGACCACCGCGGACCTCGCGCTTCGGTTAGACCCGATCTACGAGCCGATTGCCCGGCGCTTCCATGAGAACCCAGAGCAGTTGGCGGACGCGTTCGCTCGGGCCTGGTTCAAGCTGACACACCGCGACATGGGTCCTCGCACCCGCTACCTCGGAGCCCTCGCTCCGGCTGAGGAACTCATTTGGCAGGATCCGATCCCCGCGGTCGATCATGAACTGATTGACTCGAAGGACATCGCCACGCTCAAGGCGCAGATCCTTGCTTCGGGGCTTTCAGTCTCTCAGCTCGTCTCGACCGCCTGGGCGTCGGCAGCCACGTTCCGCGGATCAGACAAGCGGGGTGGAGCGAACGGTGGGCGACTCCGCCTCGCGCCGCAGAGGGACTGGGAAGTCAACCAGCCCGGCCAGCTGGCGAACGTGCTGGAGGCCCTCGAGGCAATCCAGACGGCGTTCAATGATGCTCAATCCCGAGGAACGAAGGTTTCGCTCGCCGACACGATTGTCCTGGCTGGCTGCGGGGCCGTGGAAAAAGCCGCGCAGAATGCCGGGTACGAGGTGGATATTCCCTTCAAGCCCGGGCGCATGGATGCATCGCAGGAGCACACTGACGTGGAGTCGGCAGCCGTACTCGAACCGATCGCAGACGGCTTCCGTAACTACCTGAAAGCCAAGTACACCGTGTCTGCGGAAGAGCTGCTGGTCGATCGAGCGCAACTCATGACGCTGACGGCACCAGAGATGACGGTGCTCGTTGGTGGTATGCGCGTCTTGAACACGAACGTCGATCAGTCGCCGCACGGTGTCTTCACCGAGCGTCCAGAGACGCTTACCAACGATTTCTTTGTGAACCTGCTGGATGTGAGCACAACGTGGGCTGCGGCATCGGACGCCGAAGACGTGTTCGAGGGGAGCGATCGTGCGACAGGGGCCAAGAAGTGGACTGGCACCCGCGTGGATCTCATCTTCGGATCGAACTCCCAGCTACGGGCGATCGCAGAGGTCTACGGATGTGACGACGGGCAAGGTGCCCTTGTGCGTGACTTCGTCGCCGCCTGGGACAAGGTGATGAACCTCGACCGCTTCGATCTGGGGTAGCCTTAGGGGAATACGGATCAGCCGCATTCGGTCCGGCTTCGCTCTAATCAGTCATGTGAGCAGCAACGAGGGTGTCGTTTCGAGTCTTGGAAACGCCACCCTTTGCTGTGCCTGCAACGGTTCGCCTAGCCGCGTGCGCCCTTCAGGTCCAGCCGCCTCGCCGGGGCATTGACGTAAAGTGGCTCGAGCAGCGTGTCCGCCATTCGGTCCCGTCCATTCAGGATGTGCTTTCACCCAGTCGACACAGTCCCGTGCCGACTCGCACATGACCTCAAGAACGGCATCGTGTCTCGAGCAGCGTGTCGTACACCTGGTCGTGGCGATCGTACAGCACATCTTTGTGAGCGTCCTTCGTCGCAGAAACGGCAAGCCCAGCGAAGCGCACCACTACCTGCCCCGACCAGGTCTCCCACTCTCGAGCCGCGTCGTGGGGGTAGCTGCTGTAATGATTTCCGTCGGGTCTGCTGCCGACGAGCTGTCCGACTAAGTCGTCCGGGAGCTACTCGCCCGTCCTAACTTCTTGGGTGGGGCCACGCTCCCCCATCGTCATCTTAAGCGGTTGGTGCGGGAGGAACTATCGGATCGCCGAAGGGGTGTCAGTCCCCATGCCGTCTCCTAGCTCGACCGTATTGCTCACCGGTGCCACCGGCTTCGTCGGTCGAAATGTGCACGACGCGCTTGTCGAGGCCGGGTGGAGGGTCCGTTGCGCCACACGCACGGTTGCGGCGGCTAAGGCGCGATGGCCAAGCCGGGAGTGGGTCACGCTCTCAGTATCGGACCCGAACTCGGTCCGGGCTGCCCTCGCAGGCTGCGATGCGGCCATCTATCTAATTCACGGCATGGCAACCCACGGAGAAGACTTTCGCCAGGCCGAGGTCCGGCACGCCCGGACATTCGCGGCCGAGGCCGAAGCCGCTGGCCTCAACCGCATTGTCTACTTGGGTGGCGTAGCAGCGCCGAGTGAAGAGGCGTCGGAACACCTACTCAGTCGTGAAGAGGTGGGCGAAGCCCTCCGTGCCGGGGCCGTTCCCACGGTGGAGTTGCGGGCGAGCATGATCGTCGGAGAAGGCAGTCTGAGCTGGCTGATCGTGCGGGATCTGGCCGCACGTCTACCGCTCATGATTCTGCCAAGTTGGTTGACATCGCGGACCGAACCAGTCGCCATCGAGGACGTCGTGGTAGCCGTCGTACAATCGGCCAAGATGGAGATCTCAGGCAGTGCGTGGTTCGACGTACCCGGACCCGAGGTTCTTTCAGGCCGTGAGATCCTGGAACGCACCGCGACGGCACTCGGCGTCCGAGCGCCGGTGATGATCCAGGTGCCCTTTCTTTCTCCCGGTCTTTCCTCTCACTGGGTGCGGTTCGTGACGAGAGCCGACTGGTCTGTGGCTCGCGAAATCGTCGTCGGCCTGAAGACAGACCTGATCGCCCGGGACAATCTCTTTTGGAATCGTATCGGCCATAAAGCCCCGCTCACCTTTGACGAAGCGGCTCGCAAGGCCCTCGATGCCGAGGCGAAAAGTCCACAAATTCTAGGCTTTTGGGGCACTGTAGAGCGGGTACTAGTTCAACTGAGCAGGCTCTCCGGGCCCCAAAGAACGCAGCCAGTCACGACGTCGAATCGAAACACATCCGCCGATCGACGCGCGATCGTATACGTGCTGCTTTGGGCCATCGGTGCGGGGCTCTCGACCCGCTTCGGCATCTGGCTCGCCTTGGGGACGACTGCCGCAATGCTTGGAGTCACGGCAGCCAGGCTGGAAGGGACCAACGTTCTTGGCCATGGCCGGCACGCAGGGCTTTGGCCGATCGGGATATTGGGTGGGATCGTCATGGCGATTGGCACCACTCTTCTTTACGAGCCGGTCACGAGCACATTCCCCATGCTGAAGGCCGATGTAGAGGTACTATATGCGATATTCCGAGGCCCGGGCTTCCTCGCTACGATCGTCTTGATCCCCGTAGTCGTGACCTTCGAAGAGCTCGTTTGGCGTGGCGCAGTCCAGGGTGCTCTATCCCGGCATATGTCCTGGCTGCCCGCGGCTGCAGCCTGCGCGGTCATCTACGCGCTGGCCCACGCCCCAACGGGATCCCCAGCACTGGTTCTCGCCTGTATCGGTGCTGGCTTTTGCTGGAGTATACTAAGGGCTCGAACCGACAGTCTGCCTGCGGTACTCGCCGCGCATCTGGTGTGGGATTTCGCGGTGCTGGTCTTTTACCAACTCACACCGATGAGCTGACACCCGCCGAAAATGTGCCGCCCGGGCGTGTAATCTTCATCCATTCAGCACCCGACCTACAACAGCACGGAACGTCGTCATGGTCGCTGTCCAGCGCACGCTTTCCGCGTCTATTCCTGCTGTTCTGTACTTCGGAAGGGCATAGCCGAGTTCCGAAACCGGGATACCGATTGCGCAGAAAGACATGTCCGGCGGTGGACTCACAGCGGGCATCGACTTTGCTCACGAGACTGCTGCAATTCAGCACGACAAGCGCACTGAGGATCCCAAAGGTGAAGGGCGCGGCTGCAAGCTCAACGAGCGTGAAGCTTGCCCAGATAATGCGAATCCACAATCCGGGTCATCACGCCGTCGCGGAGTGGCAAAACGTCCTCGGCTTTGAGTAAGTCGCGTCCGATATCTCTTCAGCTCTCGATGAACTGCACCGCGGTCCGAATGAGCCAAGCGAGACCCAGGGGGTTCTCCTGACGGATCAACGTCGGAGTTGGTGTCGCAATCGACGATCCTGCCCACAGCCATCATCAGGACCAATAAAGCTTGGCTGGCAACGGCCGGATACGAGCCGCGGCGCTTAACTTGACGTGTGCGCTACGTCCTCGACGGACTGCGTTCCAGGACCTGGCACCCCCCGAGCGTCCGGTTGAGATCGGCTGGTTCGACACCACACCCTACGGCGAGAGCCCACCGGGCTTCGGGGGTGGGACTTGGACGGCTTGGCCATTCTTCGAAAGCGGAATGGTTGTGGTGTCGAGCATGAACGAAGGGTTGTTCATCCTGAGGCCGCAGAGGCCTGTGACCTAGGAACGAGTGAGCGTCGCGCCCAGAGCTGGGGTCAGCCCGGCCAACTCACCATCGAGCATCCATCGTCACCACTTTTCCGCCCTTCATCACCCAAACGACCCGTTCCATTACTGAGATGTCGTCCAGAGGATTTCCCGGGACGGCGATGAGATCTGCGAACTTGCCCGACTCCACGCTTCCTACCCTGTCCTGCCACCCGATGATCGTGGCATTGACGCTCGTTGCCGAGGTTATGACGTCCATCGCGCTCTGGCCGTTCTCGACTCGAAGCTGGAACTCCCTGGCGTTGTCTCCGTGCTCGAAAACACCTGCGTCCGTGCCAAAGCCGACGGTCAAGCCTGCCTCCATCGCTCGTCGAAAGGTGGCGTTTCGGTAACGCATCATCTCGGTCGATCGGTCAATCTGTTCCTGCGGAATCCCAAGCGCTGCTCCGTTCCGGGGGACGATCACACCAACATACAATGTTGGCACGTAGTACGTGAAATCGCTGTCGAGCAGCATGGCGAGTCCCTCTTCGTCCATCATCGATCCATGATCGACCGTCCGCACTCCGGCCCGGACCGAAGCCTTGATTCCCTCTGCGCCGTGCGCGTGAGAGGCCACGAACTTGCCCCATCGACCAGCCTCTACAACCGCGACCGCAAGCTCCTCATCAGAGTACTGCTGCGCACCGGGTGAAATACCCTGCGAGAGAACCGCGCCAGTGGCGAGTACTTTGATAAAATCCGCACCGTTCTTCAGGTTCGTCCGTACGACCTTACGGACCTCGGCAGGTCCGTCGGCCAAGTTCTGAGCCGTGGGTACGTCGACGTAGATCGAGAACTGACGAGCGTCTCCTGCTCCCCCAGTCGCCGACACATAGTTGCCGGCCACGAGCATGCGGGGGCCAGGGAGGACTCCCTCGTCGATCACATCGCGCAGATCGACGTCTGTGAACGCCCACGCGGGGCCCATGTCCCGCACCGTAGTGAAACCGGCCAGGAGAGTGGTGCGCGCGTTCGCCGCCCCATGAAGGGCAGCTTGAGGCGGTGTGGTGGTAACCAGGACCTCTTCCCAGTAAGACTCGACCGCATCCGTCAGATGGGTATGGAGATCGATCAGTCCCGGGAGAAGTGTGACATCACCCAATTCGACCGTCCGAGCCACGTCTGCATTCCTGGCGTCGTCCCCAATGGCAGTGATGAC
This sequence comes from Longimicrobiales bacterium, assembly GCA_028823235.1. Taxonomy (NCBI): domain Bacteria; kingdom Pseudomonadati; phylum Gemmatimonadota; class Longimicrobiia; order Longimicrobiales; species Longimicrobiales bacterium. The sequence goes on from JAPKBW010000001.1 coordinate 231,395, forward strand.
CTCACCTTCGACCAGCACGGCCCCCGGCTCATGAAGGTTCCCGAGTCCATCGATCAATCGATCGGCGGTCACCAGCACCGTCCCTCCCTCTTGGGCAAAGACTGGTGTGCTGATGAGCGCAACGGCGACGAGTGCGGCGCTGAGCAAACGACCCAGAGCAACGAGCTGCGACAATCCAATCACGATGTGACTCTCCTTATAAGACCGGAACTCCCACAACAGGCACATGTGGAGGAAGATCGTCAAGGTAGGCTGGCCGCTCACATGCGCTGCGGAGCGAAGGCGCTCGCGGCCCCTGCTCCAAAGGGACTTCGATCGGACCGGATGAATCGTCTCTTCGTCGGGACAGTCGTGAGTTTTGCTTTTGGACGATTGCCCAAATTCGAAAGGGCGTCTCCAGCGCTCAGGAGAGCTTGGATACAGGCGCACTAGGATCAGATCATCACGGAGTTCGCATGCAGGAGCGAGCGCTAATGCACCCGCCTCGGAGGTGCCGAGGAATCGGTATACTCTCTGAGCAAACTGCGTGGCGCACTGGAGAACGTGTGAGGGGTACGTCCAGACGCCGCGCCATCAGATGATGAGCGGGCCACGTCGTGACTTCGACTCTGAGAGGATTCAGCATCGTATGACCGGAAAGAAACGAGGCGGGCACCAGCCCTCGTCGAAAGGCTTCAGGCCGGGGAAGGAACCCGCGCATCTCAAGAAGCAGCGAGCGAAGGCTCAGCTCGGGAAGAACCCATCGTGGGCTCAGAAACATGCGGTGAACGCGATCGCGGGCCGCAGTCCTCAGGAGGTGCGCGCGATGGTGCAGGCGTGGAGCCGGACGTTGATCGCCGGTGCCCTGCTCCTGGCGATCGGCGGCGTCTTCCTCTACGGCTGGGCAGT